>JAKASH010000452.1 GCA_021828225.1 Acidobacteriota bacterium
CGGCGATGGGCCGCCAACTGCGTGCATTTCCAGTTGGTGATGCTGGCTTATAACCTGAACTGCTGGTTGCTGCTGTTCAATCGTGACGACGGCGTGAAGGCGGACGATCTGAAACATACCACGATCGCCACAGCGCGCCTGCGCTTTCTCTTTGTGGCGGCCAAAATCTGGCGACACGCTGGACGGGTGGGGATCAGCTACAGCGACCAATATCCGGAGCGAGGATTGTTCCAGCGGCTGATGGATCGGCTGCGCGACATCGCGGCGGGTCCCACCGGATTCCTGCCGGTGCTGGCCAGTCCGTTCTCTGGCTTAGAAGTGCATAAAATTCTATGCACAGTTTGACGAGCAATCACAGGGACTTAGCGACCAAGGAGAACAAAGATCGACCCGAGACCGGGATCAAGGAAGGATCCGGACGCAAACCCGCAGAGCGGATGATGGACAGAACTCAACACATCGCCCCGGATGAGGCAGAAATCTGTGCATAATTTAGGTGTCATGCCAGGCCAAGCGATACGTGCTTGGTCTCGACGAAAGCCTCCAATCCCTCAATCCCGAGTTCACGTCCCCAGCCGCTTTGTTTGATGCCACCGAAGGGACACTGGCTGGTGGAGGGAACGCTGTCATTAATAGCGATGGTGCCGGCATCGAGGAATTCCATCAGCCGCCAGGCGCGGCTCAGGCCGCGCGTGAAAGCGTAGGCGCTCAGGCCATAGGGCGAATTGTTGGCCTCTTCAATTGCCTCCGAATCGGTGTCGAAGGGACAGACCGCTGCAACCGGGGCGAACGTTTCCTCGGACATGCACATCGCGTTTCTCGGCACATCGGCAAGGACGGTCGGCTCGAGGAACCACCCCTTGCGTTCCGCGCGCTTGCCTCCGCACAGCAACCGGGCGCCGCGCCGCAGCGCGTCCTCGATGTGTTCGATGGCCTTAGCCACGCCTTCTTCATTGATCAGCGGACCTACTAGCACACCCTCCTCCATCCCGTCGCCGACCTTCATGGCGCGAGTCTGCTCGGTGAAGAGATCCAGGAACTTCTCGTAAACGGAACGCTGGACGTAGATGCGGTTGGCGGCGATGCAGGATTGGCCCGTATTGCGGAATTTGGTGATCATGGCCCCGTCAACCGCCGCGCGGAGATCCGCGTCATCGAAAACCAGCACAGGCGCATGGCCGCCCAGTTCGAGCGACAACGGTTTAATTTCGGCGGCCGCTCCCCGGATCAGATTACGTCCTACCTCTGTGGAGCCGGTGAACGTGATCTTGCGACAAAGAGGATTGTCGAGAAATTCCTGCGCGATCTCGGCCGACCGGCCCAGCACAACTTGAAAAACTCCCGCCGGCAGCTTGGCAGCCTCGACGCACTCGGCCAGCGCTAAAGCGCACAAGGGCGTCGCGCTGGCGGGCTTCAGAACCACCGTGCATCCCGCGGCGAGCGCCGGCGCTACTTTGCGAAGCGCCAGCACCAGGGGAAAATTCCAGGGGCTGATCGCGGCAACGACTCCCATCGGTGTTTTTACCACCAGATGCCGCTTGCCATCGACCTGGTGGGGAACGATGCGGCCGTACACGCGGCGCGCCTCTTCAGAGAACCACCGCAGGTGATCCACGGACATGGCGACTTCTCCGCGGCTTTGTGCCAGCGGTTTGCCATTCTCCTGTGTGATGGTACGGGCGATCTCCTCGCTTCGCCGCTCCAGTTCATCGGCAATGCTTTTCAGGTATGCGCCGCGGGTTTTGCCGGTCAGCTGCCGCCAGCCCTGAAAGGCTGCATGGGCATCTCGCACGGCTTCGGCCACACGGGCGCGGTCCACCGTGCAGGCCTCCGCGAAGGGTTCTCCCGTGGCCGGGTTCCCTACGGACAACACCGTTTTCGTGTGCACCCACTGGCCGTTGAGGTAAAGCGGATAAGTTTTCATGGTTTCACTGCCTTTCTCGATTTATTGAATGACGTCGCTTGAGGGAGAGTACCCGCTTCGGGCCTGACTGCTTCAAGGCCGGCCGGATCCTTGGCGATTTGGTACGTTTCGTGATATGCGTCCGTGTCGGAAGCGTAATATATCAAATATCATGTGATCGCTCGCGTGTCAATCCAAAGCGGCATACACCTGCTTCATGTCTGATCTCACCATGCTTCGCGACCGGCGGGGCAAGCGTTTCTCCGAGTGCTCAGGAATCAGAGCGGGTACCTTCCACACTCGCGGACGCTCTCGTACATCGCCAGAACGTTCTCTGCCGGCACGCGAGCCTGCACGTTGTGCGTGGTGTTAAAGACGTAACCACCCGATTGCCCGAAAATCTTCAGCCGGGCACAAACCTCCTGCCGGACCTTCTCGGGCGTGCCGAAGGGAAGCGTTCGCTGCGTGTCAACGCCGCCGCCCCCAAAAGGTCACGCGGTCGCCAAACTCCTTTTTCAGCTCTTCCGGCGCCATGCCCGCGGCTGAACACTGCACGGGATTGATGATGTCGAAACCCGCATCGATAAAATCCGGAAGCAGCGCACGAACAGAACCGCAGGAATGGATGAAGCATTTCCACTGTGTGTTCTTGTGGATCCAGTTGTTGACTTCCTGGTGGAAGGGTTTGAAGAGGTCCCGGTAAGATTTCACGGAGATGAACGGTCCGTTCTGCTGGCCAAAGTCGGTTCCTGAAACAAAGACAGCGGTCACGCGATTCCCGACCGCCGCGAAGATTTTCTCCAGGTTCCTGATGCCGATCTCGCACTGCCGCTCGAAGATGTTGTAGACATAGTTGCGGCGCGTGACGGTGCTGATGTACCACTCTTCAATGTCACGAATGCCCTTCGGATGCTTGAGCCAGGGAGCTGGCACCAGCGCAATATCCCCGAATGCCGTACCGCCGAAATTGGCCAGGATGGCCTTGTCGGTCTTCGTATACAGACATTCTGCTTCGCGGTGGAAGTAATCGAGATCGTCTTCGCCAATGGGACCGAATTCTTGCAGGTTATCTTCCACGTTCAGGGCATCGTCGTCAATGGGCGGTTGGCGCACGATGGAGTCGAAGTAGAATCCCCCCTTGGGCATGCGGCCGCTGGCGGGAACGGACTTGTCACCCTCGGGATACATCAGGATGTCCCCGTTTGCATCCGGCTCAGTATTGAAGCCCTCAGGGACCAGAACCGGCGTCCCTTCGAAGGTGGTCCAGGGTTTCCAGCCTTTGTTTTTGAAGCCGAACATCGTGGCCGGCTTCCCGAGCCCCACCACGTCGACGCCGAGCGCTTCCATCAAATCGGGCTTGATTTCACCGAGCATCTGGTAAGGCTCCGTGACCTTGACAGGTGTCCCCTGATCGTCGAGCCGGAGCACCTGACGAAGCTTGTAAACCGTATCGACCTGCATTCCGGTCACCGAACTTGCTCCCAGATCCAGGGGAACGTGGTCTGGCTCTTTGTGCTCAACCACCATCTGAACTCGCTCGCGTGAAGTCATTGAATTTTTCCTCCTGAAAAGTTGCTGAGTGAACGGATCAGCCACTTCTGCACTTTCCCCGCGTCGAGATTACGCTGCAACCAGGCTTCGGGCGAGATCTACAGCGGCGGGAGCGTCCTTGCCATAGCCGTCGGCACCGATCGAACGTGCCCAGCTTTCGGTCACGGGTGCGCCGCCCACCATGACCTTCACTTGCTCGCGCAAGCCTGCGGCGGTCAGCGCCGCGATACCGGCCTTCATGTTCACCATGGTGGTGGTCAGCAGCGCTGACATGGCCACCAGGTTCGCATTGTGCTCTCGAACGGCCTTGACAATCTTCTCCGGGGAAACGTCGGCACCCAGGTCGATGATGCGGAAGCCGGCGCTCTCCAGCATCGTGGCCACAATGTTCTTGCCGATGTCGTGGAGGTCGCCCTTGACGGTGCAGCAAACCACCGTTCCTGCCGACCGCGCAGCCTCGTCGCCTACCAGCAACGGGCGCAGGATGTCGGTAGCAGCGCGTGCAGCGCGAGCCGCAATCAGCACTTCGGGGATGAAGAATTCGCAGTCGCGCATGCGCCGGCCTACCTCGTC
>JAKASH010000453.1 GCA_021828225.1 Acidobacteriota bacterium
CGCGGCAGCGCGGTCCTCCGCTCGGGCTGGAAATCCACCGATACCGTCATCTCCCTCCGGGTCGGACCGTGGTTTAACCACGAACATCACGACCAGGGAAGCTTTCAGGTGGCGGCTTTCGGACGCGAGCTCATCAGCGAGGCCGGTTACGCGAACTATTACACGGATCCCCATTACCCCACCTATTTCATGCAGGCCGCGGGACACAATACCGTGCTGGTTGACGGCAACCCCTTCAGCCAGCCGGGTGAAGACGGGCGCTACTGGAAGGCCCTGGCTCACTATCCGCACTTTACCGCGCAGGTGCTCTCGCCCGATGTGGATTATCTCTCGGCCCAACTGGCGGAAGCCTACGACGGCGAGTTGACCTCCTTTCAGCGCGAATATATCTTCCTTAAGCCGGACGTGCTGATTGTTCACGACCGGATCGAAGCCCCCTCCGCTCATCGCTACGAGTGGCTGCTGCACATCCCGATCGGGGCGGCAAAAAGCATCCAGGGAAGAAACGCTTTCATTGCGGTTCAACCGGCAGCGGCCGCCCTGACATCGCTTGGCCCGAACGACGTCTGGACCCTGCACAAAACGCCTCTGGCAATCGACGATTACGGCAACTTCGACCGCATCCGGCTTCACCAGCCCTACGAGTTTAAGCTCAACTCGAATAAGTCAACCAACACGAGTTTTCTTGTGGGCATGAAGTTCGAGCGGGCGGAACGGCCATTGAAGGCGCTGGTTCCTATCAATGATGAGGACGGCCAGGAGGGCTTCCGCGACCCGGAAGGAGGGTGGAGCTGGGTTTGGCGATCCCAATCTGGTGATCTGAAAATGAATGGTTTCAGCGCCCAGGGCCAAAGCCTCGGCATCAGGAAATCCCCTGACAGACTGCAAGTTTTTGGGACGTCAGTCTCCTCGTTGCACAGTAACAGCAAACTGCTGTTGGAAACTTCCTCACCGGTTGATCTGAGCCTCCAGCGTACAGAGCCTGCCGAGAACCTCAACTTTTATGCACAGCAAGAGACCCGCTTGAAGATCGCGACTGCGCGGGTACCAAGGGAGATCCTGCTCGATGGGCGCCAGATTCATCCCTCGGTCCACGCCAGCCTGATGGCGCTGAAGGACATCGGCAAAGGAGAACACATTGTTACCATCCGCTATTGAGCCCTGCCTTCAGGAGATAGCCGACTGGCACGTATTCGACGCTAACGTCCGCGTCGGCCGCTCAGGAGTTCACGGCGAACTGGCACTCGAGCCCCCAGAACTCCTGACGGAAATGGACCGCTTCGGCATCGATCGGGCCCTGGTAAGCCATTTTGCAGCCGTGGAATACGATGCATCCGAGGGGAATGCCGCCGTGGCTGAGGTGGCTAGCCGACGTCTCGTGCCCTGCTGGGCGGCATTACCTGAGGAAGATTTTATCGAGCAGCTTGAAAAACGAAAGCCTAGGGCGGTGCGGTTGTATTTTGCGCCTCTCAGGCATAATTTTTCTTCGGCGCTCTGGTGTTCCGGCGAACTGTGCAGTTTTCTCCAGGATCGTGGGATTCTGACTTTGATTGCCGCGGAGGATATTACATGGGACGCACTGGCAACCCTGCTTGGGAATTTCCCCCGGTTGCGCGTGCTGGTGATCGAGCCAGGTTATCGTGCGGACCGCTACCTGTTTCCGTTGCTGCGAAAGTTCCCCAGTTTGTACTTCGAGAGCTCGACTTATGTGGGGCATCGGCAACTGGAATTTTTCGTCGAGCGGTTCGGTCCCGAGCGTATTTTGTTCGGCAGCCGGCTGCCGCTTTATACTCCCGGCGCGGCGCTGGCGGTACTGGCCACGGCAAGAATCAGCGACCAGGACAAGAACGCGATCGCCGGCGGTAACCTGCGAAATCTTTTGGAGGCTTCACAATAATGAAGTCACCCGTTCCCATCGCTGACTGCCACGGGCATATTGGCGTCCATCCCGACTTCCCATCCTACAAGGCGAACCCTGACAACATGGTGCAAACCATGAAGTCGCTGAATATCGAAATTCTGGCTGTGACCTCAACCCGGGCTTGTTATACGGACTGTCCTCGCGGGAATGCCGAAGTGAGCGAGGTGCTGAAAAGATATCCGGAGCAATTTCGAGGCTATATCACTGTTAATCCGCGGCCTCAGGGCGAAGCGGTGCGGGAACTCGAACGATGGTCGAATTTTGACCGTCCCCCACTCATCAAGCTCCATCCCTACTTGCATCAATATCCTGTCAATGGGGAAGGCTACAGGCCCGTCTGGGACTACGCGAATCAGACGGAAGCCATTGTGCTGGTGCACACATGGGATTCAGACCCCACGTGCTCTCCGCTGTTGTTGCCAAGCATCGCTCGCGATTATCCCAAGGCCAGAATCATCATGGGCCACTCCGGCGTCACCTGGAGAGGGTACATGCAAGCCCTTGAAGTTGGTCTGCAAACCACTAACACCTATCTGGACATCACCGGCTCACAAGGTCATCGAACCCTCCTGGAACTGCTGGTCAGACGGATTGGAGAAGGGCGTATTCTTTTTGGGTCAGATATGCCCTATCTGGAAGCTGCAGTGAGCCTCGGACGGGTATTGACCGCGCAGATTTCCGACGCAGCCAAGGAAGCGATTTTGCGCAACAACTTTATGCGCCTGCTGGGCGAGGGCTAAAGCGACCCGGCGAAGTGCTCCCGGGCGAAACCAATTTATAGAGGAGCAAAATAAGCATGGAACGAGTTCGAATCGGAATTATAGGTCTTGGCATTATGGGGGATCTCTACGCAAAGATCTATTCCGCCCATCCTCTTGCGCAAGTCATTGCCGTCACCGATCACAAACGGGGCCGGGTTGACGAGCTTTGCGACCGCTACAAGATCCCGAATGGGTATTCAGACCATCGAAAAATGCTGGAACGGAATGACCTGGATGCCGTGGTCGTGGCAACACCCGATCGCCACCACTTTGAGCCGGCGCGCGCCGTTCTCGACTCCGGCAGGCACGCGCTTGTCGAGAAGCCTTTCACCACAAGCGTAAAGGAAGCTGATGAACTTCTCCGCATCGCCCAGGCGAAGCATCGGAAAATCCAGGTCGCTTACAATCACCGATGGCTTTCGCCTTATCAGCAGGCCAGGAATACCATCGCCTCAGGCCAGATCGGCAAGCCTTTAACGGCGCTGGCCCGCAAGAACGATACAATCTACGTAGCCACGGACTATATCTCCTGGGCTGGTGAAAGTACATCAGCGTGGTTTCTTTCTTCACACGATATCGACCTGATTCGGTGGTATTTTGATTCCGAACCCGCCGAGGCCCGGGCGTGGGGCCGCAAGGAGGTCCTTGCAGCGAGAGGTATTCCCACCTACGACGTTATTCAAGCTCAAGTCCGTTTCATTTCCGGAGCATTTGCTACCTTTGAATCCGCCTGGATCTATCCGAACACTTTCCCTAGCATCGTCGATTCCTTTGTCGAAGTTATCGGCGAAGTCGGCCATATCCATATGGACCGCAAGTACGAGTCCATCGAGGTCAGTACCAACAAGTCCTTTACCTATCCCAAGGGATTTCTGAACTGCGAGACTTTCGGCCGCATGCGCGGCGCATTCCCTTCCTGTCTGGAGGATTTCCTTTATGCGATCCTCGAGGACAAGGCTCCTCCGGTGACGGGCTTTGACGGGCGCCAGGTCACGGCCGCTCTTGAGGCCATCCACCGGGCACTCACAACTGGCGGTACCGAGACCGTGGAACCCGCACCAGCCGATATTCAGGCTGGAGAGCCAGCCTGAGAAATAGTACGAAGCGGTGCGTCTTACTTTGTCTTCGAAAGGACAGACTTATTTTCCAAGGACCCACAACGGCCCGCCAGAGGCGAAGAACCGCCGACGCCGAAGGACCGCGCGACGTCAAGTAGCGGATTCGGCGGAGTAAGAGCCATTTGCCAGATGACCGCTCCGTTGGCATACCGGCATGTTGTCTCCAGCGCTCCGCGCAATACGCTGGGCGTCGGACGGCCTTCCTCGTGCCAATGCGTGGTTCCGG
>JAKASH010000454.1 GCA_021828225.1 Acidobacteriota bacterium
GGCCGCTCAGCGCGGCGGCGTGAATGTCTACACAATCTATGCGAATTCCACCAGCCATGCGTTGCAGAACAGTTACCTGGCCACTGCCGGGCAGTCGTGCCTGGAGGACCTGGCGCAGTCAACCGGCGGCAAGGCCTATTTTCAAGGGCTCCAGACGCCCATCGATTTCCAGCCCATCCTGCAGAACGTGAAGAGCCGGCTTGAGAGCCAGCATCTGCTGACTTTCCGGGCCGAGCAGGGGAAAAAGGATTCCTACGACCGGTTGCGCATTACCACCGAGCAACCTCAGGTCAAACTCGTCGCGCCTAAGCGTGTCTATGTGCCCGGGATCGCAATGTAAGGCGCACTTCAGTCACAGGGAAGTCACGACATGGCAGGATTCGCAGGGCTGCTGCATTGGCCTTTTCCGGCCATGAATTCGAAGCACTTGCTGGCCTGAGGTGCTACAATTGCCGCAGCTTAATCCCATGCCCGACAGGACTGGCCTTTACAATCGGTGGCTTGCTGAAATGAAGAGGGAAGAGTTCGTTTACCCGGGAGAACGCATTGGAGCAGCCGTTTCAGGCGGGCCGGACTCGGTTTTGATGCTGAACTTTCTGGCCAGGCTGTCAGGCGATGTTGGATTCCAGTTGGCGGTGATCCACTTCAACCATCACTTGCGCGGCGCGGAATCGGAGGAGGATGAAAGGTTTGTGCGCGGCCTTGCCCTGCACTTCAAAGTTCCGTTCTTTCGCGGTGAAGCCCAGGTGGCCAGGGAAGCCCGCAAACGGCATGGCAATGTGGAGGCCACGGCCCGCGATCTCCGTTACCGGTTTTTCCTTGGGCTTATCCGCCAGGGGAAAGTCGATAAAGTGGCAACCGCCCATACTCTTGACGATCAGGCCGAGACCGTTCTTCTGCACATCCTGCGAGGCACCGGGACCCGGGGTTTGGGAGGAATTCATTCCAGGCTCGAAAACAAGATTATCCGTCCTTTTCTGACTCTGACTCGCGCCGAAATTGAGGCGGAAACCGCGAAACAAAATCTTAGGTTTCGGGTGGATTCGACCAACCTGGACACTCGTTTCCGCCGCAACAAAGTGCGCAGGGAACTGCTCCCGATGCTCGAAAGGGAATACAACCCGGAGCTCAAACGGCTGCTGAGCGAACTCGCCGGCCGGGCGCGCGAGGACGAAGCTTTTCTCGACCTGCAGGCGAGAGAGCGCGCCAGCGCCTGGCGATTGCGGGAAGGAGGCACGGAAAGGATTTCACGGCGTGTCCTCGCAGGCATTCCGCCGGCCCTCGCGCGACGCATTTTGCGGCAAATGCTGTCCGGAGTGGCAGGAAGCCTTTCCGGCGTGACTCACCGGCATATCGACGCCCTTTATCGGTTCACGCTGGAGTCGCAGAGCGGAAAGGAACTGCAACTTTCAGGAGGTCTGGCAGCGCGGACGGAATTTGATTGGCTGGTCCTTTCGCCGGAGGCTCGTAACGGAAAGCCGCAGGAATTCGTCTACAATATCGTAGTTCCCTGCACCATTTCAGCCCGAGAAATCGGACGAAGCGTTGCTTTCAAAATTGTTGACGCGAAACAGTGCAAGGAAGAGTATAATGTTGTGGAGTGGCCGAGGCTGGACCCGCTAAAATTACCGGCATGTTTGGTCTTTCGGAACTGGCACCAAGGAGACCGATACTGCCCCGTGGGCTATAAGAAATCCGTGAAAGTGAAGGAGCTCTTCCGTCGGCACCGAATCCCTCTTGTTGAACGGGCGCTCTGGCCGGTACTGGATAGCGAAAAGGGCATTGTGTGCGCTCGCGGGCTTCCCGCATCCAAATGGTCTGCTGGTGAGGAACGCGAGGGCAAGGTATTGCTGATTCTCGAGAATGGGCTTAGTTAGTTCACGGGGGCGGCAGGTCCCAATATCGAGATAACGGCTTGTGCTTCTGATTCAGGGACTTGAGCGAAATCGGGGAAAGTATTTGGTGCATCTAATCTTAGTAGAGGGCAGGAAAACGTCACTCTTCCCGAGAGTTGGGCGGGAGGTAATAAGGTGAATTCGGCGGTCAAGAACATAATCTTCTGGGTGGTGATGGTCGTCACCGCGTTACTAATCTGGGCCGTCGTGCGCTCCAGCACCGGCGAGCATGTGAACAACTATACGTTCACCCAGTTCGTTAACCAGGTCAACAACGGGAATGTTCAAGAGGTGACCATCGCGGGAACCGACGTCACCGGTGTCCTCAAGAAAGACAACGAGAAGTTCAAGACCACGATCCCCAGCAATTATCCTGACGTCTACAACGAACTCCTGGGCAAAGACGTGAAGGTCACGGTGAAGAGCGAATCCAGCAGTACCTGGATGACGTGGCTGGCCAACGGGCTTCCTCTGATTCTACTGATCGGCCTCTGGATTTTCTTCATGCGGCAGATGCAGAGTGGCGGCAACAAGGCGCTATCCTTCGGGAAGAGCCGTGCCCGGTTACTCTCAACCCAGCATAAGAAAATAACCTTCAAAGACGTGGCTGGCGTGCAGGAAGCCAAAGAGGAACTGTACGAGATCATCGAGTTTTTAAAAGAACCCCAGAAGTTTCAGAAGCTGGGAGGACGGATACCCAAGGGCGTTCTTCTGGTGGGTCCGCCTGGAACCGGAAAGACTCTGCTGGCCCGCGCGATTGCCGGTGAGGCCAACGTGCCTTTCTTTTCAATCTCCGGATCGGATTTCGTCGAGATGTTTGTCGGCGTGGGCGCATCGCGCGTCCGGGACCTTTTTGAGCAAGGCAAGAAAAACGCTCCCTGCATTATTTTCATCGACGAAATTGACGCCGTCGGCCGCCATCGCGGCGCAGGTCTTGGCGGCGGCCATGACGAACGCGAACAGACCCTGAATCAGTTGCTCGTTGAAATGGACGGGTTTGAATCCAATGAAGGCGTGATCTTAATCGCGGCAACCAACCGGCCCGATGTCCTCGATCCGGCGCTGCTCCGCCCGGGCCGTTTTGACAGGCGCGTCATTGTTCCACGCCCGGACGTCAAGGGTCGTGAGGCTATTCTGAAGGTTCACACCAAGAAGATTCCTTTGGCTGAGGATGTGGATCTGCCTGTGCTGGCTCGTGGAACGCCGGGCTTTTCCGGCGCCGACCTCGCCAATCTGGTGAACGAAGGCGCACTGCTGGCAGCACGACAGAACCGCAAACAGGTGAGCATGCTGGACCTTGAAACGGCAAAAGACAAGGTCCTGATGGGGCCGGAGCGGCGGTCGATGATCCTCTCCAATGAAGAAAAGCGCAACACGGCCTATCACGAAGCAGGCCATGCCTTGGTTGCCTCCATGTTGCCCAATGCGGACCCGCTCCACAAAGTAACCATCATCCCCCGCGGAATGGCGCTCGGCGTAACCATGCAGTTACCTCTGGATGACAAACACACTTACACGCGGGACTTCCTCGAAGCCCAGCTTGCAATCATGATGGGTGGGCGTGTGGCCGAAGAGCTTTTCCTTAACCACATTACGACAGGCGCCGGGAATGACATTGAGCAGGCCACCGGCATAGCCCGCCGGATGGTGTGCGAGTTTGGCATGTCTGACCTCGGACCTCTCGCCTACGGCAAGAACCAGCAGGAAATCTTCCTTGGAAGAGATCTGGCCACCCAGCGCGACTTCAGTGAAGATACGGCGATTAAGATCGATCAGGAAGTGAAGAAGTTCGTGACGACGGGCTACCAGCGAGCCAAGGATATTCTGAATACCAATCGCGAGATCCTGATTCGCATTGCTGAAGCGCTCCTGGTCCGTGAGGTTCTCGACGGAAACGAAATGAAGCTGTTGATCCAGGGAAAGCAGCTTCCCGAACTGGTCCGACCTCTGCCTCCCGATAAGCCAGGCGAAGAGGAAGTGACGGAAGTGTTAAAGCCTCAACCTTCCGGAGGCGTAACGGGCCGCGAGCGCCCGCAGCCTGCTTAATTCCCGACCGCCATTATCAATCCTGGCCGGTCACGCACTGCAGCACGCCAAAATGTTTTTTCCCTCA
>JAKASH010000455.1 GCA_021828225.1 Acidobacteriota bacterium
GAGGCCGGGATTCGAAGGCATGGCGTCGAAATCCGGCGGGAGGGCTCCAGTACGCTTGACCCAATCTTCCCAAGTCTTGTCGTAGGCATTAATCCGGCCGGTTCTGGGCTGTCGGGTAGGGGGAAAAATCTTGAGAAACTCCTCAAGCTCCTTGCGCCGCTTGTCTTCTCCGTTGGTTGGTCCAGCCGAAGGCGCCGAACGAGCAAAGCCTCCGGTCCCTAGCGTCGAAGCTCCAATCGCCATCGTTGCGCTCTGAGCAAAGAATGCTCTCCGCGTGCTCTTATCTCGCATGATTATGTCCTCCCAGGATTCCGGACTTGTGGTTTGCCAGTTGTGGGGTTCTTGGCCCGGCGTGGGGCGAAATTCCAACTGCTGCCACCCTGACACGCGTTATCGTACTCCCAACGTCCTGGACAGCAAAGGCTTAGATCTTTGTTGTTGCTCCTTTCTTGCAAGACAATGAGAACTCCGAGTGCGGCCTGATCCCAAGCTGCCGAATGGTCAATGCAGTGGCGGACTCATCGGGGAATCTGGACCTTGACGTCTGGCTGGCGTGGCGCTGCTGGACGGCGAAGGGCAATGTCAGTGTCCCGCTGTTTGGCGCGGAAGGTCTTGTTTCTCAGCTAAGTCTTTTGGCACAAAGCGCCAACAGGTACCTCCTGTAGTTATTTACCTGTACTACCTGAAGATAACCTGTAGTAGACAGATGGAACCTGTGGAAAACACCAGCTTCGCCACAATGCGGCGCGCTGACGAGCTGAGAAAGGAAATCATCCAAAATCAAGCGAGCGGCGACGACCGTCTTCATGGATCCCGAGGCCGGCGCTCTACTGGCATACGTTCCAGAGGTTCTTCTTCTGTACTCTGCTCGAATCTCCAAGCATGGTGTCCACCGGCAAACTTGAGTGCGCCTATTCGGGGCAGGCCGCAGCTCTCAGTGTCGTGGGGCCTGCGCGGCCACGTTAAGACAGACTAAATAGCGCTGTCTTTCCCGCGTCTGCTTTTCCGCAATGGCAGGTGCCGATATACTACGACTATGACTATGATTCGAAATGATTCAAGCGAAATACCTAATCCCCGGCGAGCGAAAATTGTATGTACACTCGGACCGGCAACTGACAACCCTGATGTCCTGTCCGCACTTATTACGGCCGGGATGGATGTAGCGCGGCTTAACTTCTCCCACGGGTCACACGCAGAACATGCCCGGCGGCTGCGAAGGCTTCGAGAATTGGCGGCCGTGTGTGGGAAAGCTGTGGCTGTGATGCAGGACCTTCAGGGACCCAAAATCCGTACCGGCTCTCTCGAAGGCGGTAAGCGCGTCCAGCTTCGGGCAGGTGCTTCGGTAACGATCACAACACGGCCGATTGCAGGGAATGACCGTACCATTTCCACCACCTTTCAGCGCCTTCCTCAGGAAGTTCAACCCGGCAGTTGCATCCTCTTGTCCGATGGCCTGATTGAACTGAATGTGGAAAAAGTGAAGGAAACTGAGATTCACTGCCGGGTGGTGAATGGCGGTGAGATGGGGGAGCACCAGGGTATCAATCTCCCCGGAGTTTCTCTAAGGATTTCCGCTCTTTCCAAAAAGGACCGCGAAGATCTTAAGTTTGGAATTGAAAACCGGGTGGATTACATCGCCCTTTCGTTTGTGCGCCGGGCTGAAGACGTGCTGACGCTGAAACGAATCCTGGCTCGCGCGGATCGGCCGATCCCGGTTGTTGCCAAACTCGAAAAGCCTGAAGCCATCGACCACCTGGATGCAATTCTGCAGGCCACGGATGCCGTCATGGTGGCGCGCGGCGACCTGGGAGTCGAATTGCCCCCTGAAATGGTTCCAGCCATCCAGAAGCGTATCATCAGCAGGGCGTCCGCGATGCGCGTACCCGTGATCACTGCGACTCAGATGCTCGAATCCATGACCGTTCACCCCCGCCCCACCCGGGCGGAAGCCTCCGACGTTGCCAACGCGGTCATCGACGGTTCGGATGCTCTGATGCTCTCTGGAGAAACCGCTACAGGCCACTACCCGGTGAAGGCCGTGGAGATGATGGCTCGGATCATCTCCGTCACTGAAGGTACGCAACGTTCAACGGGTTTTCGGAATGGCTGGGACCGGGCGGGGACTCTGAACGTTCCTGAAGGAATCTGCGAGTCGGTAGCACATATGGCGGCTGAACTGAATCTCAAGGCCATTGCCGTTTTTACCCAGTCCGGGTCGAGTGCACGCCTCATCTCAAAATATCGTCCGAGGGTTCCCGTCTTTGCCTTTTCTCCCTTCAACAACGTGTTGCGGCGGACGGCTCTCTACTGGGGCGTAACGCCGGTTCACATGTCGCGGGTTCAATCAACCGACAGGATGGTGGATGGAGCCGCCAAACGATTGCAGGAGATCGGGGTGGTCCACCACGGCGACGTTATTGCCGTTATTGCCGGCACCCCGATCGCCAGACGCGGAAGCACAAACCTCCTCAAGGTTCATCGCATTGAGACCTGAAACAGACTTCACCGCACGGCCAGTTCCCGGCTGTGTGCCTTACGCAGGTAGAACTCATACGCCCCGAACAGAATGCCGCTGAAGAGAACCGCGCTGATCAGCGAGTTTCCATAGAACGGCACAGCCGCCACGTAGCAGGCCGCCAGCCCGCCAAGCGTTAGCGGATATAGGGTTCCACTAATCCACACGGCGAAATTGCTGATCAGGAAAAAGGCGCTGGCGCCGGCCACCGAGGCAACCAGCACATTGCGCACCGAAACGCGCTTTTGCAGCCACCAGCCAACCATGGCGATAGCGGCAAATCCAACCCAATTCAGGGTCTGCATCCATTGGAACGGCGTCTGGTAAACCAGAGCGTTCAGCAGGAAGTCACTCACAGCCAGCAGCACTACCGGAAACCAGATCGAATCGCGCTTCTTGAGGTAAACCCCGCCAAACAAGAGTCCTGCGTAAACGGGGCTGAAGTTCGCTGCTCCGGGAATAAACCGCGCAGCGATCGCTAATGCAACGATGAGGTAGATCATGTTCGTCTCCTTTGGTCAAAAGTCCAGCCGGATTCCGGCGCGATAAGTCTGTTTGAGCGCCGGATAGCCTAACACTTGCATGTACTTCTGGTTCAATAGATTTTCCACCACGCCGTAGTACGTAATGTGATGGGAAGAGCGATAACTCCAGGACAAGTCCGAGTCCGTGTACCCGTTGTTCCAGATCAGCGGCGGTACCAGACCCACAAAATCGCTGTCCTGCCGCCGCCCGACAAACACTGTCGTAGAAGTAACGTTCATCCGCTTCCAGTTCCAGAAAATCTGCAAGGACCCTGAGTTCCGAGGCCGCCTCAAAAGCCAGCTTCCCGCTTGCAAAGCAGGAGTAAAGGGGCTGCCGCTCGTGAGGACTTCAGAATCGAGATAAGTGTAACTGCCGATGGCGCGCAAGCCTTTCAGGGGCGCCAGCTCCAGAGTAACTTCGGCGCCTTTGGCCATGGCCCGGCCGATGTTGAAATAGGTGCCGGCGAAAGTCTGGTAATTCGTCGTCTCAAACGCGATTTGATTACGAAACAAGTTGTCAAAACCGTCCAGCTCCAGCCGTGCCCGGCCCTCCCAGAAGCGTTGCTCCACGCCGTAATCGAGCGTCCGGGCGCGCTCGGGCGCCAGGTTGGGATTCCCCACAAAGTAGGGCGTGTCGCTGTAGGATTCCAAAAAGCTGGGTTCCTTGACCCCCAGGCCGAAGTTGAACTTCAGCGCGGTGGTCCCGAAAAAGCCGCTGCCCTTTCGTAGCAGATACGCCAGCGAACTGCGCGGAACGACGACTGTCCCGAAGCTGCCGTTATCATCGATGCGGACTCCGTTGCCGAGAGAAAGCCGGCCCCACAGAGTCTGGTCCTGGAAAGTATAGCCGAAGTTATTTCGCCGTGCACGGGTGGCCGGATCCTGGGAAAATCGATCGACAAGAAAACCGTGCTCGCCGTCCCAGTCGAACGCAAAGGTGTCCACGTGCTGCCCAAACCGG
>JAKASH010000456.1 GCA_021828225.1 Acidobacteriota bacterium
TACCAGCGCGCCCAAGGCCGCCGATGGCAGGCCGGACAGGATCGTTATGGGATGGATGAAGCTCTCGTAAAGAACCCCCAGGACCAGGTAAATTACCAGGACTGTTGCGATCAACAGCACTCCCAGGCCTACCAGCGAAGACTGAAACTGCTGGGCGGTCCCTTCAAAGTTGGCGCTAATGTCTGCTGGAAGGATTTCACGAGCTAACCGGTTAACATCCGAGACTGCGCCGCCCAGCGCCACTCCAGGCTTTAGGTTGAAGGAGATGGTCACGGAAGGAAGCTGGCCAAAGTGGTTAACGGACAAAGGCCCAAGGCCTTCCGTCACGCTGGCGACCGTGTTCAGGGGTATGAGCTGCCCATTGGATGATCGAAGGTACAACAAAGACAGGTCGTTGGGATCCATCTGGTATTGAGGTTCCAACTCTGAGATCACCCAATACTCATTGTTGGGCGCATAGATGGTTGAAATCCGTCCTTCCCCATAGGCGGTGGTCAAAGCACTTTCAATCTGTTGCGCCGTCACGCCCAATGCTGTCGCCTTGTCGCGGTCGATCTGGATATTGACCTGTGGATTGTCAATCTGCAGATCGGTCGTCACATCCTGGAATCCGGGGAGTTTGTGCATCTTGCTTTCAAGAGCTAACGAATCCCGGTATAGCTCCTTGGTGTTTGGCCCCTCAAGGGTATATTGGTACTGGCTCTTGGTCAGGTGAGCGCCGATGCGGATGGGAGGCGGGTTTTGCATGAAGGCCATGATCCCGGTGATTTTCGCAAGTTTCGGGCGCAACTGCTGAATGACATCGTCCGTGCTTACCAATCTGTATCCTGGGCCGAAAGGCTTGTGAGGGATGTGAAAGAAGTTCTTAAATCCAGCAACAAATTCCTCGACCGCAGATGGGCGGGGCTTTAGATGACAGAAGAATATCCCGGAATTGCCGCCTCCGGAAGGTCCGCCAGCTCCTGCCAATGAGAAAACGGTATCGATGTTGGGATTCTTTCGAACAATCGCAACCACCTCCTGCTGGAGCTTCTTCATTTCGTCAAAGGATGTGCCCTGAGCCGCTTGCGTAAAGGCAAAGACCGTCCCGCTGTCTTCGCTCGGCAGGAACCCTTTGGGAATCTCGAAAAACAAATACCCTGTGAGGATGAGGACAAGGAAGGACGAGATGAGGACGATCAGCCGGTGGCGCAGAACGGTGCGCAGGCTCCAGTCATAGCCATGCAGCAAGTGGTTGAAAAAGCGCTCAGAAACATCATACAGGTGGCCATGCTTTTGGGACTGTGGAGGACGCAGAAAACGGCTGCAAAGCATGGGGGTTAGCGTCAGCGACACAATGCCGGAAACCAACACGGCTGACATGATGGTCACTGAAAATTCATGCAGCAGGCGGCCCATGATTCCGCCCATAAAAAGCACCGGAATAAAAACGGCGGTAAGAGACAGGGTCATGGAGAGGATGGTGAAGCTGATTTCCTTCGAACCGTTCAGCGCTGCTTCCATGACGCCTTCGCCCAATTCCATGTGGCGCACGATGTTTTCGAGCATGACGATGGCGTCATCCACGACGAAACCTACGGCGAGCACCAGGGCCATCAGGGATAAGTTGTCCACCGTGTAGCCTGCCAGATACATTACGGCGAAGGTGCCGATGATCGACATCGGCAGCGCTAGGCTGGGGATGATGGTGGCGGAGAGGTTGCGAAGAAAGATGAAGATGACCAGAATCACAAGGCAGAGAGTCAAGTAGAGGGTGAACTTGACGTCGTTGATCGAGTCCCGGATGGTTGCTGAGCGGTCATACTGAATTTCAAAATGAATGGATGCCGGAAATTCCGACCGAAAGGTGGGCAGAAGTTTCCGGATGTTATTAACCACTTCCACCGTGTTGGTCCCCGGCTGGCGCTGGATGGCCAGGACCATCGCGCGGTGGTTTCCAAACCAGCTTGCAACCTTGTCGGTTTGGCTCCCGTTGACCACATTGGCGACAGCGTCCAGACGAACCGGAGCCCCATTTCGATAGGCGATGATCACCGGGCGGTAGGCGGCCGCGTCATTCAGTTGGACCTCAGCCTGGACCACAAAGGCCTTATGGGTGCCATAGAGTGTTCCCGTCGGCAGGTTGACGTTGGCATGCTGAATGGCCTGGATAGCCTCATCAATGCCGATCTGCCGTGTGGCTAGGGCCTTCGGATCAAACTGGACGCGGACGGCGTACTTCTGTTCGCCGAAGACGGAGACCTGGGCCACCCCGCTGATCATGGAGATGCGCTGGGCCATCATCGTGTCCGCATACTCGCTGGTCGTATAAAGCGGAAGCGTGTCAGACCATACGGCCATGTAAATGATGGGTTGGTCGGCCGGGTTTACCTTGCGAAACGTAGGCGGCGACGGCATGCCCGGGGGAAGGTCGCCCTCGGCCTGGGTGATCATGGCCTGAACGTCCTGGGCGGCTGCATCAATGTTCCGGCTGAGGTCGAATTGCAGGCTGATCTGGGTGCTTCCCTGCGTGTTGGTGGACGACATCGAGTCGAGCCCGGCAATGGTGGAAAACTGCCTCTCGAGCGGGGTCGCCACAGATGATGCCATGGTTTCCGGGCTGGCGCCGGGAAGTCCTGCGCTGACCGTGATTGTCGGGTAATCGACACTCGGTAAATCGCTGACCGGCAAATACCGGTAAGCCATAATGCCGAACAGCAAAATCCCCAGCATGACGAGCGTCGTCATCACCGGGCGGCGGATAAAAAGCTCGGAGACATTCATGAGGCGTTATCCGGGGCAGAAGCTGATGCATTTTTGATCGCCACTTTGGCTCCGGGGTAGAGCCGGAGCTGCCCATTCGTTACGACCGTTTCCCCAGGTTTGATCCCCTGTTCAATCACGGTATCGCCGCCCACCGTATTGCCGACCTGGACGGGACGAAGTTCTGTCGTGAGGTCAGGCTTGACCACGTAGATATATTTCCCCCGTTGTCCGGTCTGGACGGCCTGTGACGGAACCACCGTTGCGTGCGGCTGCGTCGTGAGATCAACCGTGACGCTGACAAATTGGCCGGGCCACAGGCGGCGGTCGCCGTTCGGGAACGTTGCTTTCAGCATGATCGTTCCGGTGCTGCTATCGACGGTATTGTTGATAAAGCTCAGCCGGCCTGCGGAAGGCCTTCCACCATTATTGGCAATGCTGGCAAGAACCTGGAGCCTGCCACGCATTTCGTAATTCTTGATCTCGGCCAAGTACTGCTCCGGCACAGAGAAATCCACGTAAATCGGAGTGATCTGATTAATTACCACCAGGCTTGTGTCATTCGTTTTGACCAGGTTGCCGGGGTAGACCAGCAGGCTTCCCGTACGGCCTGAGATTGGAGAGTAAATGGAGCAATAACTGAGCTGGATTTTAGCTTGTTCGACGGCGGCCCGGTCTGCGCGAACGGCCGCCTCCAGGGCTGTGGCGTTCGTCTGGTACTGGTCGTATTGGTCCTTTGAGACGATGCCGGCTTGTTCGAGCTGGCTATACCGTTGGAGTTGCTGCCGGGCGTTCTGTGCCTGGGCTTCGTCTCGCGCCAGATTGGCTTCTGTTTGTTGAAGGGTAGCTTTGAAAGGGCGCTGATCGATTATGAACAGCAAGTCGCCCTTTCTCACATCTTGGCCCTGGGTGAAGTAGGCCCGTTGAATTTCACCGTCCACCAGTGACTTGATCGTAACCGTTGAATAGGCTTCGACGTTTCCAATTGCCGTCACCTGAACCGGCATGTCTTTTTCAACTGCCTCCGCCACCGTGACGGGCACAGACTGATTCATTTCTGCCGGTGGCGGAACGCTGCCGGTCTTCTTTCCCGAGCAACCCATCGAAAATACGGCGACGGCTGCGGTGAAGGCTACAAATACGAAAAGTGGCACTCTGGAAACTGTCGGTTTCTTCAATCTATGACCCCACGTTTATTTTTGACGATTGCATCGTGTGAAGCGTTACAAGGAATTTAACTGGCGTTGGCGGTTC
>JAKASH010000457.1 GCA_021828225.1 Acidobacteriota bacterium
CTGGCGAGAGGGAGACAAGACAATCCTGGCACCACCTGCATCTGGCGCGGCTTGGTTCGCCTGCCAACTCTGGTGCAGGGCTATCTCTTGGCTCTGCGGGTTCATGGCATTAGGGCCGCCCCATCACCCACAGTCTTAAATGTGGGCTATAGCCAGGGCTGAGAGGGCGAATTTTCGACCCTGCGATCTCGCGAAGCGAGAGGTTTCTGTCAGTACCCATCGCAGGACTCTCCTCGCGCATAGGGCGTATTCCCTCGGCACAAGTTCCCTTCGGGAATCGCAGAGCCCAAAAATCAGGCTCTGCGCCAGCCGCGCGCTGGTGGTCAGATCGTGAAGGTGATTTTTGCCGTAATAGCGCTGCGGTTGTGGCACCACGCCATTCAAACCTCTCTCAGCTTCGTTGATCACAGGGTCGAAAAACCGGGCCGAGCGAATCAAGCTGCGCTGAAATTCGAGGAGTTAATGTCGCGACCTCCGCACTGCCACGAGTTTGAGGGATTTTCATGGGCTTTCGCGGGCTGAAGGCCCTGAGGGACAGACATTAAAATGCCAATGTCTGCGCCACGCGCCGGAGGTCCCCGCTACTTTTGCGCGAGGCCGTGGATAGCGTGGCAGTTAATCAACTGCACGTGGCCGCCATTGGCGGTCTGGATGTGGGTGTTGGTGAAGGTCCAGTTTTCCGCGTCCTGAATGCTGCCCGCGGTTTGCGCCTGGATGCGAATATTGCTGAACTTGAAATCTTTGAGGAAATCGTCCGAATAGCCTTTGATGGCAAAGGCCCGGCGGGCTCCGGTGGCCGTGATGTCGGAGATGCTGATGTCCTGGAAATGGGGTAGGCCTTCCTTGAGCGGCACCGGTTCGGCCAGCACTTTCCAGTAGCGCGGCACCTTCTTCATTCCCGGCGGCAGGTGCGCGTAGCTGTAACTCTGGTTCCAGTTCAGATTGACGCCGATGGGCACCGGCACGCCTTCCATGTGCATATCGGTGATCACGATGTTCTGGATCGTTCCGCCGCGCGTTTTCGCCGATTTGAAATAGATGCCTTTGGGCACGGCCTTGAGAACCGTGATGTTTTCAACCTTCACGTTGCGGATGCCGCCGGAGGTCTCGCTTCCGATGGTGAAGCCCGCCGCTGCGTCGCGAACGATGCAATCGCGAACCACCACGTCTTCCGTGGGCTTGTCGACGCGCAGGCCGTCGGCGTCGCGGCCGGCCTTTAGGCAGATGGCGTCGTCGTTGTCGGAAATGTCGCTATGCTCGACCAGCACGTGCGCGGAGGAGTCGACGTCGATGCCGTCGGTGCTGGGACCGCGTCCGCCGATGTTGTTGCGGATCGTGATGCCGTCCACCGTCACCTGATGGGAATAGCAGATGTGCACCGTCCAGAAGCCCGAGCGCTCAAGCCGCAGGCCGTCAAGCGAGATATTCGAGGACTTATAAATCTGGATCAGGCGTGGCCGCTGACAGTCGTAATCCACCGCCCAGCGCAGCCCCATCTTGTCGTAGGCGCGGCGCATCCTCCAGTATTTGTCCCACCAGAACTTGCCGTTGCCGTCGATCACGCCCTGGCCGTAGATGCGTACGTCGGACTGCTGGTAGACGTTGATCAGGGCCGATGGCCAGGTCATTTCAATGCCGGCGATCCGCGTCCACATTTCCGGATACGCGGAGAGGGCTTGCACGCCGCGGATTGTGGCGCTCTTGCCGACGTCGAGATTGACTCCCGTTTTCAGGAAAAGCGCGCCGCTCAGGTAAACGCCGGGCGCAAACACCACTATGCCATGGCCCGCGGCCGTGGCGGCGTCGATCGCCCTCTGGATGGCTGCGGTGTCGAGGGTCTTGCCGTCCGGCTTGGCGCCGTACTTTGTAACCGGGAAGTCGGCCGCGCGCGCTCCCGCGCACATGAGGAGTAGCGCAAAGAGAGCTACCGCGCCTCGCCACACCTTGCTGTTTGCCATTGAGTTTGTTTTTTTCACTCTTCCAATCCTGTCTGGTGATGGGATTTTCGCGCTGCCACCGCACGCGCCCTCAGTCTGACTGCACGGCCATAGGGCGGCAGGATGATGGCGGCGGAACTCTCCCTCGATTTGTAATTGCTACCTGCTTACTCCTTGTGGCTGGCCGGGTTGGCGGGTGCGGATGATTGCTGTTGAGCGTTTGCGGTCTTGCGGTCGGTGGGCAGGGACTCGGCAGTAACGGTCATCAATCATTCCTGGCTCTGCTCGCCGGCCGCCAGGATGATCACCGCCTGCTGGGCCAGCGTCAGGGGCGTTCGACGGCCCCGGTGGCGACGCCCTGCCGGAGCTCGCTTCCTTCCGATCAAGCAATTGCTCCACAGACCGTCGGCTTACACTGGCAAATTATGTATAAACGCGCTTATGAAGTCAAATCCATGACGGTATCCCGCAAAGTAGCGCGGCACGGCGGAGCCGCAGGGTGCAGATAACCGCTGTTAACCAGGTTCCCGGCTGGCGGTGGTTTGTCTAACCTCAAGTGCGAGTTTTCACCCGGGGCCCATGGCTGGGCGAGTTTTCCCGGCATCCGGGGCCAAAGGGGCAGGCCGGTTTCGTCGTGTGCCCGGTCGGTCGCCCCTGGCCATGGGTTTATATGGTTTGGCTATCGGCAGGACCGGCGAACGCGCAAATTTGTGGCATCGACATCTTGACGGCGGGCGCCCCGCAAATCGTGGTTATGCGTCCCAATTGGAAATCGGGGTCAATACCAGGTTAAACGGTGTCGTGATTGATGATGAACTCTGGCTGGCGGGAACCGTCCGTAAATAAAATAACAATTTTCCTGTCAGGTTGAGCACTGCGCCCGCTGTGTTTCGGCTGATTGAGGTCGACACCGGAGTTAAGGGCGTTGTGCGGATTCCTGTCAGGTAGCAGGTAAAATTATCCTCTGCCGCGCTGAGGCCGACGCGCCCCAGCCGGCCGATCTTATAGACGGGGAAGAGAATCGAGTTGCTCTGGCTGTTTAGCTGCCACACGTTTGCGCGCTAACGCGCGTAGCCTTCGCATTTGACGCTTGTGCCAGGATCGACCGCCAAAGCCCGGTGCTTATCGATGCTTGAACACCGGGCCCCGCGGCCTGTTACAAGATGGGCGCGAATCGGGTGGTAAGCAAGCAGCAGAAGGATTTGCCTTACCAGCGGGGTTCGCGCGGCGTGTGCGAGCCTCGGGAGCCGCCCCGGCCACCCCCGCCACCCCCGCCGCGGCGTTTGCCACCGAAACCACCTTCAGAGCGAAACCCGGTCTTCCGCTCTGGTCTGGGCCGAGCTTCATTGATGGTAAGTGCACGCCCGCCGAATTCTTTGCCATTGAGATCCGTGATCGCTTTTGCAGCCGCGTCGTCGTCTGCCATCTCGACGAAGGCAAACCCGCGCGACTTGCCTGTGTCGCGGTCTGTCATGATCCGAACTTGCTGAATCTCTCCGAACGCACTGAACATGTCTCGGAGTTCGTCTTCGGTGGCAGTAAAGGGAAGGTTACCGACAAAAAGGTTCTTCATTCGTTTTCCTCACACGTTAGAGATGCAATACATCTTAGGTTTGAGTCACCGAGATCATCGGAACTCGTATTCCTGCAATTCAGTGCTGATTCAGCCAAACTGCGGCGTACAGAAGTAAAGCCTGCAGCCGCGGACTAAAACTGTACTCCTACTGTCGCCTGATGTCGCACTACAAATATTCTCTCACAGGTTGAATAATAGTTTTAGAAATTTTAATCCGCCCCAATCCTCGGAGGACGCACCTTCTAGACGGGCCTTACTGCTGGCAGTCATAAAGTCGATGGTTATCGTCTGAAGGCGGGGACTGCAAAACCCATGGCCGCACGACACTGTTCAGATCTCTCTCTTTGCTTTGTTCCAGTCCCTTTATCATGTGCCTCCCGCGATGTCCTTGCGATCTCCATGACTTTCCAGCTTACCCTGAAAATTAGCATCATCCTTCTTACACT
>JAKASH010000458.1 GCA_021828225.1 Acidobacteriota bacterium
TCAGAGTCATATATGCTGACCATACACAAACAAAGCGTGCACGGCACTTTTCACATCTAAACAACGCCTTTAGAATGAATGGCTGGGAGGCAGGGATTCGAACCCCGATAGGCAGATCCAGAGTCTGCAGTCCTACCGTTAGACGACCTCCCAGTGCATCTTTCTTTTCTACCAGTTCCCGGGGGGTTCTTGCAACTTAAAACGCCCAAAGGCCGCTCAACTTGCAACACCACACCACTGGCAGACGAACTGCAACTGGGCCTTGGCGGCTGCAATAATCGAATCGATTTCGAGGTATTCGTCGGCGGCGTGGGTATTGCCGCCTCGGGGGCCCCAAAGGACCGCCGGCATACCGAACGCCTTGTGAAACACATACATGTCGCACGGTGCCTCAAAACCCTGGATGACCGGCTCCGTCCCAAGCGCGTGGCGCACGCATTCCGCAAGTTCGCCAACAATCGGCTCCGTCCTTGAGATCGCCGAGCCCGGCAGCCAACGAATCGGAAATTCAACTTTCGGTTTGACCGGGAAAAGTTCCGGAGCGGCTTTCATAATTCCGCCAAACCATTCATGGAACTCCCGCTCAATTTCCTCCTGCTTTTCTCCCGGCATGATTTGCCAGTACATCTCAATCTGGCAAGTTTCAGGGATGGTGATCGGCTCTTTGGTCCCCCAAGGTCCGGTAGTGAGCTTGGTTATTGAGACGGGCACGGGATCAGGTGACCCGGCGTAAATTTCGTGGACAGGGGCATTCTTCTTGCGCTGTTCCGCGAAGTCCTGCATCTTGACTAGAAAATATCGTAGCGGGTCGATCACACCGGTGGGGAACTTCCCCTCCGGAAGCACTCCCCCGGTGGAACTGAGCGTGATTTGAACCGTGCGGCCGCCGCGATGGGCGGGGCAGATCCGCAGGAAGGTCGGCTCCGTAATAATGGCCGCATCGCCGTTATAGCCTTTAATGCGTCCGGCAATCGTACCGTTTACACCTCCGAACTCCTCGTCGGAGACGGTCTCAATGATGAGATCACCTTTTAGTTCGATGCGAAGGTCGCGCAGGGCTTCCGCCATAAAAAGATTCGTGCCCACACCACCCTTCATGTCATTAGAGCCACGCCCGTAGAGAAGGTTGCCTTCCACCTCCCCGCCGAATGGGTCACGAGTCCAGGGCTGCGTTCCCCGAGGAACCGTATCCACATGTCCTGAAAGCACCAGCGAGCGACCTCCACCCTGTCCCTTGCGCCGCGCATCCACGTTGGGACGATTGCTGTAGTCGCGTCCCGGAAAGAAAAGAGCATGTTCCTCCAGGCCTTGCACATTGCGGAGATAATACAATTCTGTCTCCAGTCCCTGGGCTCGCAGGAACTCGGCCACATGTTGCTGGCAAGCCTCTTCGTTTCCAACGGGCGGCGTGTTTTCCGAGGGAATCCTAACCAAGTCTCGTATGATTTCGACCAGCCTGTCGCGATGGCTGTCCACGTATGATGAAAGATGTTTTCTAAAGCTAGCGTCGAGAGGCATAAGAATCTTCCTTCCTTTTAACCAGTCCGCTGAAAAACTCATGCGAGGCTGTGATGTGATCGATGCGAGAGACCTGCTTTCCTGCAAATAGATCCCGCTGTAGACCCTTTGTCACCTGCCGTCAACCCTGCTGCACTTTGCTGCCGAGAGCCCCGAAAGAAGTGGCCCACCACTGAAGCCACAAGTCACGCCTCGATTATGTTAACTCAAAATCCATGGAGGGTTTGCTGTCCACTATTCTGCTGTTCCTTGGCCTTATGACACCACACGCTGTGCGTCTCCCGCGCTATTGAACCTGAATCGTCCCCAGATCGTACCAGCCGTCCTGCTGCCGTCCTTCGATGGCCAGCTTGATGGCAGGGCGTTCTGTACGCGGATCGAGCAAGCCCACCCGGAAATGATACTCTCCCGGCTTGAGCTTTTCCGGAACATAGATCGTACCATCAAAAACCGCATCGCCCGGAAGCCATGTGCGAACGTCGGCGGGCGTTTTTATCACGGCTTCGCCATTCGATGAATAAAGTTGAACGGCAAGAATATATTTCCGGTAGACCGGAGCGACCCCCGCATTGAGAAACCACATTTGAACAGGCATCATCTCTCCCGGCCGCACCGACCGCGGATATTCGAGACGCCGAAGAATGAACCTGTATCCCATCTTCATTTCGAAATTCCGGAATTGCTCTTTCCACTGTGCAGGAATCGGCGACGACTTGATATTGACCGAACTGACGTGCCAGCGCAGCGCCTGGTTCAGAATGTAGTTCACATCAAATCCATTCTTGAGCCAGGAACCAACGACTCCGCAGCTCTCCAGTGACACGGGGCTCCGTTGCCAAACGTTTTGAATGCCCGCGCGAACGATCTGTTGGGGGTAGATATCGAGCATTTCTCCCCAAGTCGGCTTCCCCATATCACCCCAGCAATCCAGCCTCCAGCCCGCACCGTGAGCAGTCCCGTAACTGAGTGCATGCTGTTGATCGAAGTTCATCAGCAGCGGTGTGAGCTTGAATGCCTTAATGTAAATGTCAATCAGCGGTTTCTGGTATTTAAATGGCGGCATGTAATGGCTCCAGCCTTCTCCCCAGTAACCGATCGAAGAAATATCCACCATTGCGAGATAAGGGTTTCCGTTATAGCGAGTGCCCGCCGCTGCAACCAGTTGCCCCCAGTACTTCAGATACAACGGATCGCTGAAGTCCGGCTGCCAGATCTTCCCGTCAGGGTCGCTGGGCTTATTGGCCCGGCGCGCGCCTGAGTTCCGATACCACTCCGGCAGTGGATGCTTTTCATCGTAGGGCATCATGCGAATAGCCAGCGTCTGATGGTGCTCGCGCGCCTCCTTGAGAGCAAGGTCGATAATACCCCAGTCATATTTGCCGGGCTCCGGCTCAAGCACGCTCCAAAACCACCGGCAGTATGAAATTGAGCTTTCCGGAAAGTCCGGTTTCACCGCCGCAGGCTTGAGGACAGTCGTCGGACCAGCCTCAGACCACCTCAATCCCGGGTTGAGAGCGTCGCCATTGAATCGCTGGAACGTCTCAATCCCCATGCCGGGATTGACCAGCACCGTATCAATTTCCTTTGGCCGCACCACCACGTCCTGATTTTCGTTTTGTGCAATCAGCAGAACTCCAGAAAGCATGACCGCCGCGACGGTGCCGGCAATCTTCAATCGCATAACTCGTCCCCCTCTCTTGAATCGCACGGAGTAAAAGATTTTCGCCCCATAGCGTTAGTTCTCCTCCAATCGAGGTGCTAAACCTTGATCTTGAGCAGCCGCGACGCGTTCTGGTAATAAACCTTTCGCAGGATCGTATCCGGCAAGCCAATGCCGGAGATCTGCCATCGGCCTTGGGGAGGTTTCGGCGCCGGAGCGTAATCGAAATACTCATCCTCGGTTTCAAAGAACCGGCAATAGATCTCATAGAGCTTGTCGCCGAAGATCTGCTGTGGAGTCTCAGCGCCATAGGGCAACGGCACGGCATCGGTGCCAAACATGATGCGGTCCTGGTACTTATCGAAGAACTTGCGCGAATTGCGCGGCTGGCGGCCCAGTTCGTTGATTCGCGC
This sequence comes from Acidobacteriota bacterium, assembly GCA_021828225.1. The sequence continues at coordinate 3,592 of JAKASH010000458.1, forward strand.
GGCCGTCTCCACGTGCACATTTGGAAGCCGGTCCAGAACTTGCGAAACATCGGCCAGGTCTTCGGGATGGTTCGCCACGTGGAGCGCCACAAACTGCGTCTTGGGATGGCGGGCGAAAACCCGGTTGCGCGCGTCCAGAAGTTCTCTTTTGCTGGGGAAGCCGTGGCCGTAAAAAGACCAGTCGGGGTGGTTGTTCAGTTCTTCAAAGCGTTCGTTGAAGCGATTGATCGGCAGAAAAAAAGCGTCCGGATCGCCAGTATGAATGAAAACTGGCATCCCAAGGCTTCCGCAGGCCTCCCACATCGGGTCAAAGCGCCGGTCGTCGATCTTCACCAGCGGCCCGGAGGTGATATTCTCACGAAGATA
>JAKASH010000459.1 GCA_021828225.1 Acidobacteriota bacterium
CCTTCGACCTGCCCTCCGGAGCCGGCCATGGCAATGGAACCGATGGAGCGCGGGGCGTCCGCGGCACGGTGGCCGGAGCAGGATTCGGCAACGCGGTTGGGGAAGCCTCGGGAGGTCGGCCGAACGCCGCCGCACCGCAGAGCGTCCACCAAAGCGACTTTGGCAGTGTCGTGGCCGGAACCAAAGCGCCCCAGACCCATTCCGCCGCTCAAGGCGGGGCGTTCAAACCCGTCGTCATTTTATCGAAACCCAACCCGGTCTACCCCGCGGAAGCACGCCGCCTGCACATCGAAGGACAAGTCATCTTGAGTGTGCTTTTCGAAGCTTCCGGGAAATTGCGCGTGCTGAAGGTCGTGCAGGGACTCGGTCACGGGATGGATGCGGCGGCGGTCCGCGCAGCGAAGCAGATCAGATTCAAGCCTGCCGAACGCGACGGCAGGCCCATGGATTCCACGGCAATGGTTCATATCATCTTTCAGCTAGCTTATTGAACGATCAGGTAAGGGAGAACGAATGAAGGCATTAAGGGAAGTCTCGGTCGCCGTCCTGCTGGCGGCTCTGGCGGGGGTGACGCCGCTGTCGGCACAGGGACCGGCGCAGCAGTCCAACGTCGTCCGGCAGGCGCTGGAAAAGATCGTGGCGCAGGAAAAACAACTGGTCAAGACATTCAGCAGTTACAGTCCTCGGGTTGAGACCTACATCCAGGAAGTCCATACCGACAAGAGTGGCAACAAAAGGATCGTCGGCGACGACTATTTCCTGGGGAGATTGGAAGTCAAGAACGGCGTCGTTGAACACTCTTTCTTGCCTTCATCCGGAATTACCCTGCACGGCCTCATGAGCAAGGTGCTTCTCTATGGCCCCATCCTTCACTTGATTTCGTTCCAGCTCCAGCCGGGTTCCTTTGCCTACCCCATCTTCATCGATCCTCAGCACTTCGACCTGCAACACTACCAGTTTGAATTTGTGGGACGCCAATTCCTGGGCCAAGTACGGTGCCTGGTGTTCGACGTGCGACCCCGTTCCCATGCCGGGAAAGGACTGTTCGAAGGTCGCATCTGGGTGGAGGACCAGGGTTATCACATTGTCCGCTTCAACGGCACCTACGGGCGCCACAGCGATTTCAGCTACCACTTTGACAGCTGGCGGGAGAACCTCCAGCCGGGGCTCTGGCTGCCCGTCTACGTTTACAGCGAGGAGACGAATCTTGCCAAGTACGGCGTGCCTCATCTCGGCTTCAGATCGCAAACGCGCCTGTGGGGCTACGTGCTCAAGTCAATAACACCGGAGGAGCAACTGACTCGCATCCTGATCGATTCCAAGACGCCGGTCAAGAACGCTACCAGCACCTCGCATGACATGTCCCCGCTCGCCAGCGAACGCCAGTGGAGACACGAAGCCGAGGTCAACGTGCTGAACCGCCTGCAGAAGGGCGGACTGGTTGCGCCGCCGGGGCCTGTCGACAAGGTGCTTGAAACGGTGGTGAACAATATTGTAGTCACCAACCATCTGGACAACCTGCCTCCGATTCACTGCCGGGTGATGATGACCTACCCGCTGGAATCCTTCACCATCGGCGACACCATCGTGGTGAGCACTGGCCTGATTGACGTGCTGCCGAATGAAGCCAGCCTGGCCATGATCCTGGCTCATGAACTGGCGCATATCGTTCTGGGAGACACCGTCAACACCAAGTACGCTTTCTATGACCGTATGATGATATCGGACGACCAGCTCCTGAAAAAGTTCGACTTTGCCCGCAGCAAGCAGGACGAGAATGCCGCCGACAGGGAAGCGATCAAGCTTCTTGAAAACTCTCCCTACAAAAGCAAACTGGGTGAGGCCGGCCTCTTCCTGGAGGCGATGGCCAAGGTTGCCCCAGACACGCCAAATCTCTTTGGCGCTCATCTGGGCAACCGGCTAATCGACACTCATCACCAGATCCAGATGGCTCAACTGCTGCAAGGTGCTCCACAGCTCAAGCCCAATTCCATCAAGCAAATCGCCGCGCTGCCGCTCGGCGCGCGCATCAAGGTGAATGCCTGGAACGACAAGATCAGCTTGATGAAGTCCGGGCCGGTCAACTTGATCTCGGCCAAGGACAAGATGCCTTTCGAGGTTACGCCGCTGATTCCCTACCTCACCCGGTACAGCACCAAGCCGGAGCAGCAACAGCAGGCACAGCGCTAGCCTCTAGTCCTCGTTTTCCCCCGCTCAGACACAGAGCTCCAGTTGAGGATGGGGATCGGGTGCCCCGCTCGCCTTGAGCTCGGACGGGGCGGAGGAGGCAGAAAACTCGAACTGGACATTCTAATGTGCCGACAACGCGTGAGTTCATCGGGCGAAACACGTAACGTTACGGTTGAGTTTGTCTCCTCCCCCGGTCATCGGGTTGTTTTCGCTGGTACAGAACAAAGTCGGCCAGCGTGGACACAAGTTCATATCGTCGATGAATGAAGTTGTTCAATTGAGGGAACGAGCTCAGAAACTGCTGGGAGTCCATCTGCGAAAAGGTGACGCTGGGCAACTGGTCGTGTTTGGCCACGACGATGAAGGCTGGAGGAGATTTTCGAAGGCTGGCCAGCAACTGCTCGCGCCATCCCGGCCGTCCCCATGGTGAAATCAGTGGATGGTTTACAACAAAACGTGTGCATGGGGTAAGTCCAGTCCGGTAGTAAAGCAGGCAATCCGCGCCCCAGACAAACAGATGGTCGCCCGGCGAAGCGCGCTCATTAATCAGGCGAATCACGCGCACTTGCGATGCCAGGTGTTCGATCGGAAACTGCGCGCCGTAATGCATAAAAAACTGGTCAGGATTGCGCCGCCAGGCGGCCAGGTCCCGGTATCGCCGGACTAACGTATGACCTTCGTAGAGCACCAGCAGGCACAGAGCGATGCCGACTCCGGCCCGGGTCACAATCAAGTCTGACTTTCGGCCTTGTGCGCGATAATTCTCCCACAATCCCCGAATGTATTGATAGGCAGCCACTCCCAGATAACCCCAGACAAGAGCAAAAAAGGGATAACAGGTTTCGAATGCGTACGGGGCAAGGCGAACCTGGGACGCGGCGGTTCCATAGCCGATGATCGCAGCGAGGCAGATCGGAGCGATGCGGGAAAGCTCCTTCTTAACGGCCGCAATTTTAAGGGCGACGACGGACGCTAAGAGGGAAAGCCCCAGGACATAGAGGGTCCGGACAATCAGGATTAACGCATCGAGGCGCCCGCGACGAATCGGCGACACGCCGTACCGCAGGAGTATTTCCACATGGTTTCGCCAGAATGTCGTCCACAGCCCTGCAACCCCCAAAAGGGCCAGAACCAGCCCGACTGCCAGCATGAACCCGATCAGCAGGATGGCCACGCTGCGGAGCCATTCGCGCACCGGAACCCGCAGGCGAAAACGCCGCGGAACGGAGTCGAGCGACTTCCAATCAAGGTAAGGGATGAAGGCGAGCAAGGGGAAAAAAGCGGCGGCGTTGTACTTCAGCCAGAAGGCGGCGCCGAAAAGCAAGCCAGCAATCAGCAGCCTCGATTTTGCCCATCGGCCATTCCGTGGAATGGCCAGATAGGCGAGCATTACGAAGAGCGTAATAAAATCTTCGGTCTGCCCGGCATTGACGTATCCGGCCCTGCAGTGCCAGCAGGCATAGACCGCAACCCCCAGCGCCGCCCCCGCCTCGCCGATGAAAGGCAGGCTAAAGCGGTAAAGAACATAAGAAAACACCAGCAGCCAGAGGATGTCAATCAGGCCGACCAGCCACCAGACATTTCCCAGGAGAGCCAAGAACGGAATGTAAAGGTAGTAAATTCCCGGAGGCTTGATATCCCAAAGATCGCGGTAAAGCTGCTTGCCGTGGAGAAGCCCTTGCGCGATCACGGCGTAGGTGGATTGGTCGCGGCCGATTGGATAACTGAGGTTGGGAAGAGCCCTTAAGAGTACAAAGGCCAGC
>JAKASH010000460.1 GCA_021828225.1 Acidobacteriota bacterium
CCCATCCGTGGGGTCAATGGATATCCCGTTATAGTCTCCCCAACGGTAAACCGGCTGGCCCGTTGGGCCTGCATATGACTGCGTGAATGTCGCAAGGCCAGCACCGTAGATCACCGGCGTGCGCATTGCTCCAGCGGGGTCTGTCGCGGCCCGGCCACTATAAGCCGCCGACGCGTACTGGGAGATGCTGGACGTGCTGAATACGATACTGAGTTGACCGTTTGGGCCGGGAGCGATCGCTGGGTAGTAGGCGTTGCCGCTCCCGATTATTGTGCCCGAGTCCTGCAGAGTTGCCTGAGAAATATCATTGATCCGTACCTCATACCAGCGGACGACGGCCGAGGTCCCTGAGTCGTTCCCAACATTCTGATCGCACCAAAGCGCGCCTGATTCCCAGATCGCGTTCCAAATGCGGAAATCGTCTGTCGCAATCGGAACGTTCGTGTCCGGCTGGATGGCATCGGGGGGAACGCTGTAAGACGGAACGCTTAAATCAGCGGATGTCAGCGTCGGCGTTCCCGCGGTGTTAATGGCGAATAGCCCCAGGATCGATTCCGACGTGGTATTGGGATTGTAATCGATATAGGCGGCGACGAGGAACTCTTCCCCAGAATTTCCGTACGTGACGGCGGGCTGAATCCCAAACGCGAGCTTGGCTGGTACCAAGGTGCCCGCGGTCATCACGTTTTTGAATGTCGTGACGGCGGGATTCGGATTCGCGGCGCAAAGGTCCGACAGGCTGATTACCATCACCCAGTCACCAGAGAACGCGTCCGAAGTGTCCCACTGGTCGGTTGAGATATAAAGCGCCGACGAGCTCAGTCCCGCCCGGGGTTCGTCTGACCATGTGATTGCTGTGCCGGCCGAATTCTCGCCTTTGGTCTCAAAGGCGAATTTGTTCCATACCCCTGTGGGGTCGGATGTTTGCGACACCGCAACTAGGACATACGAGTCCACCACTTCGCTGCTGAAAAAGGCGTTTACTACCAAGTCCTCGGTGATTACGAAGCGGCCTTGCGTTTCATCATAGAGCACGCGGGGATCAGTATAATTCCCGCTAAGGCCGAGAGTGGAAAAGAAGGAACTCATGTCTTGGAAAGACCCGAGCTGGTTCCCCGATTTGTCGTAGATGCCCACGAGGCGGTTAACGCACACAACCACGTCGGTCGGCCCTGTTGCGATGATTGGGTCAGGGACAATCACGTCCGAGTCGTCGCTTTCGCTAGGGCCGTCGAATGATGAGCTGAAATTCGCTGACAGTGGAATAGGGGCTACCGTCGGAGCCAACCCAATCGTAACAGGCCGGAGGTGCGCTCGCTCGTTGGCTCTTCGCTTAGCCCTTCTGAAGCCGGGGTAGGACGGGAACGGAGGGGGCGCCACGGGCAGAGGTGCGGGGGCCAAATAAGCTGTGTCCCACCAAGATTCGGTGACCATCGGCACATGGGCGTGCGTGGTTTGGCCATAGACAACGGGGCCGACAGCGAGGCTACCGCTTTGCGCAGCCAACAAACCACAACCGTTCAGCCAAATCAGCAGGAACAGCAGAACCCGCCTCACGATCCCCTCCGCGTCCACTCAGGGCAGGCCAAATCGTAATTGCTCGATTAAATCACGTTGAGTTTCCTGCTTTGATATAGCATGTCAACGATGATTTCATCACGTTTGTTTCACTCCCAGTTAACCCCTACCGAGAGAAAAAGAGCAAACTGACGGATTCTTCACCTTGCAGTCCGCAGGTGCCACGCTATAGCCGAGTCCTCGAACTCGCCCCGGTTTCCCCGGTCATTCTTCATTTCTGCCACCACTTGTTCTCGCGGGCACGATAGGCGGGCGAAAACCGGTGCGCCTCGCGGCCGCACGCCTGGCCTCCACACACTCCCGACTCGCCGGGTCGTTTCAAAAACATCTGGCTTACGATCTCAGAGCGCACGAGCGATTTCCAGGGCCTTTTCCATTTGCGGGTCTATGCCTGCCTTGAGTGCTTCATAGGTCTGTTTCACTTCGACGTCAGGCTGGATTCCTTTGCCTTTAAGCAGCGTCCCTTGCCAGGTATAGAAAGCGCCGGTGGGAAGGCCCAGGATGTATCCGTGGCCTACCTTGTAGGCGCTGCCGCTCAGCAACCGCCCCGCAGTTTTCGTGCCTACGATCGTTGCGAGTTTATTTTCTGCGGCAAATCCTGCCACAATTTCCGCCGCACTCGCCGAGTGATGATTTACGAGCATCACCACGCGCCCGTGGAAAGCTTGAGGCCCGAGCCCTTCCGTCACCACTGCCACTGAGCCCGCGACGCGCGCATAGCGCAAAGCCAGCCATATAAGGGCAAGTTTGGAGTGCGGTATTTTCCCAAACCGGGGCAGTGACTCCTTTTTGACCCCTTTTTCGGCCCGCGTGCGGGACAGGCTGTACCCGATGGGCTTCTTCTCCGGAGTGAGGTAACTCATCAGCCGCAGGCCGCCGATGCCGCCGCCCGTGTTCCCTCGCATGTCCACGATCAGCCGGTCGCAGTGCAACTCGTGAATCGCGCGATCAATGTCCCGCGCAAAGTCTATGCCCACAATTCCCGGAAACATCGTCACGCGCAGCAGGCCAATTCCATCGTCAAGTTTTCGGAATACGACGGCCTGCGGAGGGCTGACGGGGTGCTTCTTCATTTTCGGAGAAGGTACATTCAAATCCAGCGACGCTTCCTTGCCATCATGTTTGAGGACAGTGATCCGCGTGGCCTGGCCCATCTTGAAAACGGGCTGCTTCGGCGGCCGTATTTCCTCTTCACCTACTGCAATCAGCACGTCGCCTGGCTCCAAGCCTGCATTGTGCGCCGGCCCGCCTTCATGGATGTCCAGAAACATCCACCGCTCCTCGCCGGCCACGTCGCATTTGTCGAATGTCGCGTTAATCGAAAGGCGTGCTGGAATAGTCCGGGCGCTCTTATGGAAGAACCCCGTGTGGCTGGTCTTTAACTGTGTGACCATCTCGTGCATTTCGTGTTCGAATTGCTCCGGCGGCTCGCTATCAAGAACCCGTGCGCGTCTCTCTTCAACGACAGCGTGCCAATCCACGCCGTTAAGGTCCGGCTTGACGTGGTTCTTGTCCACCAGACCGACGACCTTTTGGAATATCTTTTCGCGTCCAGGCCGAGTGAGGTTCATGGAATGGTTACCGGCGACGATCCTTCTCCTTCTAAAATGAATCCTGCCCAATAAAATGGCGGTGCGTGGCCGCCGTTTTCTCGAATAAGGTCGAGCTTTGCCTGCTGGAGCGCGACGTCTTTGTCTTCGTGCTGCGCCAGATGCTGATAAAACCGTTGCATCAAGGCCGCAGTGTACTCGTCGTCGCTTTCCCACAAACTTGCGACAACCGATTTCGCTCCGGCGAACAGGAAAGCATCTGCGAGATCGGTGACGCCTTCTTCTCCTTCGAGCTTGCCCACTCCAGTATCGCACGCTGAAAGCGTCACGAGATCAGCATTCAAGGACAAATCAATTATCTGCCACTCCTGAAGGAGCCCGTCTTGGTCCGAACCCGGACTTCGGCCGAGCACAAGGGCAGCTCGGGTCGGGAATTCCGTACTGTGAATGGAGTGAACCGCGAGATGCAAAACACTGAACTCCCCTAGAGGCTCGGCCTCCAAAGCCCCGAGCGTCGCGTCTGGGCCAAGTAGCGTCACGCTACCCGGTCCGCCCAAAGCCTTATCGGCGTCAATTACCTCCTGCTTGCTCGCCGGGAGGTTTCTGAGCTGATGGATGCCTGCGAGGTCATAGAGCCCACGCATGATTCGTCCCTTGACAGAACCGGAATTGTACGGGCTGTAAGCAACATCTCCAAGACCCAGGAATGTGCGGGTCGGCGGATGGCTTGGTTTTCGATCCATAAGGATCTGACGCACCGACGCTGAAGGGACGTAGGTCACGTCCACGGACTCGATAAGGTACTTGCCGCTCGAATCTTCCAAG
>JAKASH010000461.1 GCA_021828225.1 Acidobacteriota bacterium
GTCCTTGTTAATGGCGACCACCGTTCGAGAGCCTTTCATTCCCACCTGGTGCTGAATCGCGCCGGAAATTCCCAGAGCGACATAGAGCTTGGGAGCCACCGTCTGCCCCGAGCTTCCAATCTGGCGATCCATGGGCAGCCAGCCGCTGTCGCAGATGGGCCGCGAGGCGCCCAGTTCAGCGCCCAGCGCTTCCGCCAGCTTTCGGGCCAGTTCGAGGTTTTCAGGTTTCTTGATGCCGCGCCCCACGGCCACGATGATTTCAGCCTGGCTCAGATCGACCGCTTGCTTCGCTTCCCGAAACTTTTCCTGGGGCCTGGTGCGGATGGCTTCCGCGGGAATGGTGATTTCGATTGCCGTGATCTTTGCCTGCGTTGAACCTCGCTGGACGGAATCCTCCCGGAAGGCTCCTGCCTGGAATGAAACAAAGTAGGGGGGCTCGCCGGAAAACTCCACATCAGCCGAAAACTTGCCCTGAAAAACCTGCCGCACAAAAATCGCCCGCTCGCCTTCGCGGCGATAGCCGAGCGCGTCTCCGATCAGCGCGCGGTCGAGCGAAGCGGCAAGCTTGGGTGCGAAGTCGCGCACCTGGTAAGTGTGGCTGAAAACCACAAAGCGAGGCTGCCGCTGGTCGATCACCTGGCGAAGCGCCAGGCTGTAGCCGTCTGCCGTGTACCCGGCGAGCTGCGGCGACTCGACGCTCAGCACTTCCTGAAGGCTGGCGCCGGCGAGTTCCGCGGCAAGTGTGCTGACGCCTTCTCCCGCGATTACGGCGATACAACCTGCTCCAAAGTCCCTGGCAAGATGCTGCGCCGCCGCCACCGCTTCCCATGCGGGCCGCGCCAGTTTGCCTTCCTGAAGTTCTGCATAAACGAGAATTTCGTCAGCCACGGTCGCGTCTTCTCTCCGGATTGGAATTTTGCATTCCTTGCTTCCTGCTAGAAAACTCTTGCGTCGTTCTTCAATTTATCAACCAGCCGAGCAGCGATTTCCTTGGGGCTGCCCTCGATAAACTCGGCTTGCCCTTTCTTCTCCGGGACGTAGACGCGGGAAATGGCCTGCCGCGGTTTGAGCGCTTCGGCGTCGAGCCCCAGATCCTGCGCGGTCAGTTTCTGGAGCGGCTTGTTTTTCGCCGCCATAATCCCTTTCAAGGTGGCGTAGCGAGGCTTGTTGATGCCTGACTGGATGGTTAGCACGGCAGGCAGCGGCATTTCAATCCACTGGAACCATCCGCCTTCCAGCTCTCGCTTCACTTTCAGGCGGCCGTCTTCCACCTGAATTTCCATAATGATGGTGGAATGCGGCAGCCCCAGCATTTCCGCGAGGATCACGCCGGTCTGTGCAAATCCGAAATCGTCTGACTGAAGGCCAGTGAGCACCAGCTCAGGATTTTCCCTGCGGATGGCTGCAGCGAGCGCCCTGGCGGTTCCGTGTGCGTCAAGGTTTGCGAAGGCGGCATCGTCAAGGTGCAAAGCGCGATCGGCTCCCTTCGCCAGCGCTTCCTTGATGGCCTGGGTGGCGCGAGCAGGGCCGAGCGTGCAAACCACCACTTCGCCTCCCTGTTTTTCTTTGAGCCGCAGCCCTTCTTCGAGCGCGTAAATGTCCGGCTCATTCACTTCGTAGCCGATGTCGCTTTCCTCGATCCAGGTTGAGGCGGCATTCACCTTCAGGACGGCATCACGGGAAGGAACCTGCTTGAGGCAGATGACAATTTTCACTTGGAGCATTCTCCCGGAAGAAAACTTCTATGCAGCGTGAATTTGCTATTCTGAATAGCGTTTGAAGAGCAAAGCCGCGTTGGTGCCGCCGAACCCGAATGAGTTTGAGAGGATGTAGTTGATGTTTGCCCTGCGAGCCTGATTCGGAACGTAGTCCAGGTCGCAGTCGGGATCCGGGTTTGCGTAATTGATGGTTGGCGGAATGATCTGGTCGCGCAGGACAAGCGTTGAAATACCCGCCTCGAGTCCTCCTGCTCCTCCCAGCAGGTGGCCGGTCATGGATTTGGTCGAGCTGATCGCCATTTCCCGCGCGTGCTCTTCAAAGACCTTCTTGATCGCCTTGGTTTCCAGCCTGTCGTTGTAAGGCGTCGAGGTTCCATGCGCGTTGATATAATCCACCTGCTCGGGCAGCACTTTAGCGTCTCCAAGCGCAATCTGCATCGCCCGGATGGCGCCGTCGGCGTCCTCGGAAGGCTGGGTGATGTGAAAGGCGTCGCCTGACATCCCGTAGCCGATCACCTCGCCCAGGATCCTGGCTCCGCGTTTGATGGCAAAGTCCAGCTCTTCAAGGATCAGGATGCCGGATCCTTCCCCGATTACAAACCCATCGCGGTCGCGGTCGAAAGGCCGGCTCGCTTTTTCGGGTTCGTCGTTGCGGGTGGAGAGAGCGCGCATGGAGGCGAACCCGCCCACACCCATGGGGGTGATTGCGGCTTCGGCTCCGCCGCAAATCATCACGTCGGCATCACAGCGTTGAATGATCTTGTAAGAATCGCCCACCGCGTGGGCGCTCGACGAGCACGCCGTGCAGGTGGCGGAGTTGGGGCCCTTGGCGCCCCAGCGGATTGAGACGAAGCCGGAAGCAAGATTGACGATGGCGGCCGGTATGAAGAAAGGGGAAATCCTTCGGGGACCGCCGTTCATCAGCGCCGTATGCTCGCGCTCGATAACGTCGAATCCTCCGATGCCGGAACCAATATAGACTCCCGTCCGCTCGGCACATTCCGGCGTGATCTTCAGTCCGGCTTGCTCCATGGCATACTGTGCCGCCGCCATGGCGAACTGAATGAACAGCCCCATCTTCTTCACTTCTTTTTTTTCGACGAAAAGAAGGGGGTCAAATCCTTTGACTTCTGCGGCAAAAGTGACGGGGAATCCAGTGGTGTCGAAGTGCGTGATCGGGGCTGCTCCGCTCTTTCCCGCGAGCAGGTTCCGCCACGTTTCTTCTGTGCCTACCCCCAGCGCGCTAACCAAGCCAACCCCTGTCACCACGACTCTTCGCGCCAAGTTCTGTCCTCCTGCGGACCGGTGCCTTCAGTTTTTCGCGGGCTTTACGTGGGCTTGGATGTAATCGACGGCATCCTTGACGGTCTGAATCTTTTCGGCGTCTTCATCGGGAATTTCGATCTCGAACGCCTCCTCGAATGCCATCACCAACTCCACGATGTCCAGCGAATCGGCCCCCAGGTCGTCCACAAAATGCGCCGTGGGGGTAACCTCTGCTTCATCGACTCCAAGCTGCTCAACAATAATCTGCTTAACCTTTTCTTCAGGTGAAGCCATTTATCTATCCTCCTGACCCTTCATGGGGTTGGCTATTCTAACTTTGCGCCGTGGGGGCGTCAAGCTCCGTCTTTTCCTGTGACATCGCTCATTTGCAATTGCGTTGCAGCGCCCGGTGGTAATAACCGATTGCCTCACTGCCGCGCCGGCGGTCGCAGACCACCTGGCTTTGGGTTCCAAAACTGCGTTTACCCGTAGCGCCACCCTTTGGGGTGGCATACCGGGCATAAAGCCCCGCGCTACAACTTCTTTTTCCTCCGCCGAAAGGCCCTGCGCCCCTTTCGCTTCCGCACCGTCGTCCCGCAGGTGAACCAAGCCCAGGTTCCGATCAAGCCATGTACATGCCACCGTTGATATTGAGTACATGGCCTGTTATATAACCTGCCTCCTCTGAGGCAAGAAAACTTACCCCGTAAGCAACGTCGCGGTCGGTTCCCATTCTGCCAACGGGGATAATGTTCAGCAACTTTTCGCGGATATCGTTCGGCAGCCTTTCCGTCATAGGGGTCGCGATAAAGCCCGGGGAGACCGCGTTCACCGTGATGTTCCTTCGGGCGACTTCGGCCGCCACGGCCTTGGTCAGCCCGATCAAGCCCGCCTTCGAGGCGATGTAATTCGCCTGGCCCGGATTTCCTACCTGGGCGACCACCGAAGTAATGTTGACGATGCGGCCG
>JAKASH010000462.1 GCA_021828225.1 Acidobacteriota bacterium
TGCGGCAAAACGGCTCGACGAGCACGATCTACTGCAACGACCCGGAACTGATGCCGGAGATTGCCCGGCGTCAGGGGCATCAGGCCGAGGCGCGCGTTGCGGTGGTCTTGGACAAGGATCGCCAGTACTACGTCCTGTCTGGTTTCGTGGAGGGTTAAGCCGTGGGCATTGATTTCACTTTCGACGCCGAGCGCCATCTCTATCTTGTCCAGGGACGTCCCGTGCCGAGCGTCACCCAAGTACTACACTCGGCCGGGCTTTCCGCTGATTACACGATGGTCGCGCCCGAGGTGGTCGACCGTAAGCGCATCATTGGGGAATACGTTCACAAAGCCACGCAATACCTCGACGAAGGCTGCCTCGACCTCGAGACAGTGGACCCTGAGATTCAGGGATACTTGGCGGGCTATGAAAAATTCATTCGCGAGTCGGGCTTTCGGACACAACTGATCGAACACCGGCTGGTCGGCCGCATTAACGGCATGCTCTGTGGCGGGACGATTGACCGCACAGGGACAATGGCCGGGAAATTGTGGATCATCGACTTGAAGTGCATCGAGCGGCTTTACCCTGCCTTTTCCCTACAAACGGCTGGATACGAACTGCTGCTGCCAAAGCCCGTCGTGCCTCCCTTCAAATACAGCCGTGCCGTCTTGCAACTGAGGCGCGACGGGTCATACAAGTTCACGGCCTATAGCGACCTTGCCGATTTCGACGTCTTCCGCGCGGCGCTGGTGGTAACAGCTTGGAAGGTCAATCAAGGATTGAATTTTCAGCAGGGCGCGAGGACGGACCTCGACGAGGCTGCGTAGAAGTTCGCGGCGCCCGAATCTCGCCCAACATTTTCCCCTTTCCGCGAACCCACTCACAGCAAAACAGCCCTGGAGGTGTCAGCGTATGGAGACTGCAATCATTCCCACGCCCCCATCCGAACTCAACTTGACGGAAGACTTGAAAGCAGAACTTTCAGCCCTCGTGCAGGCGCGCCTGGAAGAAACAAAAACGCTCACGGTACTCTCGACCGACGAGCAGTTTCAGTCTGCCGGGGAACAACTGAAGGGCATCGCCCAGTTGCGAGCACGGATCGAGAGCGCCATCCGGCCGTTCATTGACTTTTGGCATCGGGGCCACAAAGCCCACACGCAGTTACTGGCAACGCTCGATGGGCCGCTCGAAGCGCGGGAGCGATCAATCAAGCAGGGGCTCGCCCGCTACCAGCGCGAGAAGGAGGAAGCCCGCCGCCGAGAAGAGGAGCGGCTGCGGCGGGAGGCCGCAGCCGCGCGGCAGAAACTGGAAGAAGATGATCGGAAACGCCGGGAGCTGGAAGCAAATGCCACAAAGCAAAGACTTGAAGAAGAGGCGCTTGCCGAGGCTGCCGCGCGTGAAGCCGAAGGCGATCTTGAAACGGCCGCCTTGATTCTAGACCACGCAGTCGAGCAGGTCGAAACGTTACCCGCCCCTGCGCCGTGCGTGCCAATCGTGCTCGTTGCTCCGATGGCTCAGGCGGTAGCGCCGAAGGTCCGCGGTGTCGGTTTTCGGGAGGTCCCGAAGTGGCGCATGAAGTGTGGCCACGAGAAGGCGGACGACCCGAAGTGCGCCACATGCCAGTCAGTCCCCCGTGAATATTTGGTGCTCGATCCGAAGCGCGTCCAGGCGCGTGTCAACGGCTTCGGCGTAAACGCCAACATTCCAGGGATCGACGTCTGGATGGAGTCGCAAACGAGTGTTCGGCGAAAAGGCTGAAATCGCCCAAGAATTCCTGTGGAGGCATCGACGAAGGAAGCAGCCCGCTGGGGATACTTTCATTGCGCCGCTTGAAAGTATTGGGCCAGTTTAATTGGCAGGGTTGTTCAAGGCACGCGCACCCCTGCCCTGGCGCGACACGCCGGTCTAACCCAAGGAACCCCTGCAATCTAATTTCCCCCAGCGCCGGGCTTGATTATCGGTTCGTGCATAACGCATAATTGCGTTATCGGAGAACGCGTTATGCTGAATTCCGCTGGCCATACGCCGGCCGGTCCGGAGGACCAATGAAGAATCCCTTTCTGTTCGGGCGCGAACTGGCGCCCCCGGACTTGGTTGACCGTCAGGAGGAAATCGCCGCTTGCGTCCGAACTGTCGAGAACCGTGAGCGACTTTTCTTGATCGGACCCCGGCGCTACGGCAAGACCTCGATCCTGAAGGCGGCGTCTGAAACCCTTCTTCAGAACGGCGCAATCGTTTTCCGGTACAGCGCCGAAGCATATCCAACCATTGAGATGATGGTCGCCCGTTTGGTCGCAGACGCCACGGAGAAGCTTGCTGGAAGCTACGAGAAGGCGAGCGAGAAGGTGAGAAAGTTCTTCGCTCGCCTGCGACCCGAGGTAAGTTTTAGCGTGACAGACCGCACTTGGTCGGCAACCCTTGGCGTTGCGAGCCAAGCGCCAGGGCAACAGGCGCAGTTGCTGGTTGATGGGCTGGGGGGTGTGGAACGTCTGGCCGCTGAAGCGTCCTCGCCCGTCGGGATCATGCTGGACGAATTCCAGCACCTCATCGAACTCGGCGGTCGGAGTGCCGAAGGTCAACTTCGCGCCGCCGTCCAGCAACATGCCTCCTTGGGCTATATCTTCGCTGGCTCGAAGACTCGAATGCTCACGGACATGACGAGCGATGCGTCCCGTCCGTTCTACCGCCTTGGTGAACGCCTTTTTGTCGGGCCTATCCCGGGCAAGGACTTTGGGGATTTTCTGCGCCGCGGCTTTGCCCACGCTGGCTTCAAGGTTGGCGAGGAAGCCCCGGAGGCAATCTTGGACCTGGCAGAAGAAGTGCCGTATAACGTGCAAATGCTGGCCCACGCCTGCTGGAACGATTTGGCGCTGGCGCGCCCGACTAAAACCCTCACGACCGCAATCGTCCGCCAGGTTCTGGATAAAGTGGTTCGGCAGGACGATCCATTTTATACTCAGGTTTGGAACGCGCTCACCTCGGTTCAGCAGAAGGCCATTCTGGCGCTGGTAGGGGAAAAAGGACAGAACCTCCATTCGGCGCGAGTCGTCCGCGAGAGCGGTTTGAGCCAATCAACCATGCAGCGCGCCCTGGCCGCTTTAAAGAGTCGTGACCTGATCCGTGAGGAGGAAACGCGCGGGCAGACACGATTGCGCCTTGAAGATCCCTTCTTCGGTGTATGGCTTGGTCTTATCGGTCATACTTAGCACCGGCACTGCACGTTCAGAACCCGCCAATCTAAAGTCAGACTTCTTATTCTGGCCTCGCTCCAGGCACTTCCATTCACCGCCGGGGCGCACGTGAAGCCAGTCTATAGCCAAGAACCCTCAAAACTCGAAGTCCGCTTGATGCTTTGGAGTGTTGGTTTCCGGACGCTTTCTTTCACAAGCAAGGAAAATCTACAGAAGGAGGATGTATGTTCACTGAACTCATGCCGCTACTGGCGGGACGCACCGTGCTCGTCACGGTGGCTCGCGAGAGCGACACCACGGTGCGGGCAACGGTAATCCCCAAACGTGCGAAGGAAGGGGAGAACGCCGCGCTGTCGACGCCGTTAAGCTTTGTCGGGACGCCGGAAGAACTGGACCGCGACTTTGCAAAGGAGCTTACCGCCTACGTTGATACGCACCAGCAACTGGGAAGCACGCTTGCGCAGGCCAAGGCCACGATGGAAGCCGCAGCCAAGGCCGCGCAAGAAGAAGTCAAGCGCAAGGCCGACGACCGGCGGAAAGCGAAGTCTTCGAATCCCGCATCGGCTCCGGCGGCCACAACTCAGCCCGCAGCTTCTGCCAGCTCCGACCCCGCGCCGACGGCTGCCTCGGATCTGTTCGGCGCAGCGCCGGCCGAACCAGTCCAATCCCAAAAAGAAGGAGGTCTACGCCTGTGACTGTCACCCCAGCGGTTCGTGAATTTTCTTACATGGGCGTTCGCTTGCCCGACCCTAACAGTCGTCT
>JAKASH010000463.1 GCA_021828225.1 Acidobacteriota bacterium
GTTGGCCTCATAAGACATAAGATATAAAACGGATGTTCGATGCCTAGATTCAATGTTAGGCTGGGTTCCATTTTAACCTCCTGACGGCTCAAAATGCTACAGTGCCTAACGTTTCGCGGGTGCGCGACATCGAAGTGGGGATTCGTTGGGTTTCTTTTTTGTCACCTTTAACCGGGCGTATGTGAGACGCTCGGTTCAAGGAGGCTCGACATGCCTGAGCGCGTGGCTGAGTGGCTGGACCCGGAGGCTGCCAGGCTGCGGCGAATCTCAGAGCTTGGCGATTTCCGACCGGGTTCGATTAACACCACCACCGGCCGTTCTGGTAACCCTCACTGCCACTGCCACCGACCGGGGGTCGCTGGGCATGGGCCCAATTTCCGCCTCCCCGATGAAGCCCAAGGCCAAACGATCACCGAGCCTTTCCCCCTCCCGCGGGGCGGCAAAAAGCCGAAGGTGAAATCGCGGAGTATCGCCGCTGGCAGCCGTTGAGTTCCGACTTTGTGGAAACCAACGCCTTTACGGTGAAGCCTGGAAGCGCGGCTGGGGCCGTGCGGAAGAGAAAGTCGTGACGGGGAGGGGCCGAATGGATATGGAACCTCGCCAACGAGCCCTGGTGGGATTTAGCCCCTAAGCTCCACCCCGGTGACGAGACCCAGCAGAAACGCGGGATGATGGTCCACCAGAACCTGCTCGATGAGGGAAAGATCGAGAAACGGGTCGGCGCGTTGCGGTCTCGCGAGGCGTGCCCGCCGGAACTGGCCGCGACGTTTCGCATGGAAGCCGATTACTTTGAGAAAAACGCCGCGCGCGTGCGTTATCCTGAATTCCGCCGCCAGCACCTGTTGGTGGGCACCGGGGTGAGGCAAGCCGGCTGCACGACTGTGATCGGTTCCTGCCTGAAGCCGTCAGGAATGTTCTGGACGGTCGGGGGAGCCAATACCATGCTTGCTCTGCGTCGCAGCTACCTCAGCGGCCGGTTCGAGGATTATGAGGAGGCGCGGCGCGCTTGAATCTCACTTCTGTGTCGCGCACCCACGTTTCGCGTTTTCACTTCCCCGCCGCCGTGTCTTTCTTCGGCTGTCCGCAGGAGCGCATCCCGCAGCGCGCCCCGACGGAGCCCTGAGCGCATTGGACAAAACAGCGCGGGGAGCGTATAGTGCTGTGAGAGTTCTATCAGGATTCGTCCCATGAAGGGAACGACTTTGTTTCCTCATCCCCTCTACTCCGGATTCACCTGAGCGTAAGCGCCACAATCGCGGAGCGATTTCCCTCAGCCGGCAGCTAACGTCACTCCACAGGAGGAAATAATGAAAGGCCCAATCCTTCCGATCTGTCTCCTTATTGTTCCTGCCCTCAGCGCTTGGGCCGGAACCGCCACTACCTCGCCCGCACTTCCCCCCCCCGTCCGAAGGTTTGAATTGACTTATCACGTCCAGGTGACAGATCTTCCGACGGGAGCGCATATCATTCGAATCTGGATTCCCGTCGCCAGGACGGACCGGCACCAAAGAGTGACCGTCGTAAAGATCTCCGGCTCGGCGCCGGCTCGCATCACCCGTGAGCCCGAATTCGGTGATCGGATGCTCTACGCGCAGATCCGGGACCCGCGGAACCCTGACGCGGAATTCACGGTGATCTATCATGTGACCCGCTGGCAGTATTCCAAAGGCTCGTATCAGGAACTGCTTCGCTATAACGCCGATCCGGAACCCCTCTCTCCCAGCTTGCGCCTCTATCTTGACCCGAATCGGATGATTCCGATCGGCGGTCAGATGAAGGCCATCGCGGACCAGGTGACTCGGGGCCGGCAAGGGCCCGTTGAGATAGCTCATGCCGCCTACAATTATCTCTTTGACACCCTGCGGTATGACAAATCCGGGACGGGCTGGGGACGCGGCGACGCGGTCTGGGCCTGCAACGCCAAGCACGGAAACTGCACCGACTTCCATTCAGCGTTCATCGGCATTCTGAGGAATGAAACAATTCCCGCTCGGTTTGTGATCGGGTTTCCGCTGCCGCCGAACGCCGCGCAGGGCGTGATTCCGGGTTATCACTGCTGGGCGGAATTCTATGTTCCGCATGTGGGCTGGGTTCCGGTGGACATTTCGGAAGCCTGGCTCGACAAGAAGTTATACGCCTATTACTTTGGAACGGTGGACGCAAATCGCGTCCGCATGTCGGCTGGGCGGGACATCACGCTGGTTCCCAAGCAAGCCGGAGCGCCCGTCAACTTCTTTGTCTATCCCTACGTCGAGGTGGACGGCAAGCCGTTTGGTAAGATTCAAGACCGTTTTACGTTCAGGGATCTTGCCCCAGCAGGTCGGCAAGCCGTGCGCCCCTCGCGCAGCGGCTCAAGCTAACCGAGGGTCGCGGCTGATTGGATCTCCGCCAGCAGCCGCTGGCGGTCGTGGGCACTCAGAAAGGCCGAGCGCGCCGCAGCCAGGCACAACTCAGTCAGTTCTTGCCTCGAAAGGGAGAAACAATTCGCGGCGCGCTGGAACTCTTCCTGAAGGGTTGTGTCGAACAGCGCCGGGTCGTCAGAATGGAGGGTAACGACCAAGGGCGCCTCCAGCATTTGGCGCAAGGGATGATCCTCGATTCGCTTCAATAGCCCCGTGGCGACGTTGCTGGTCAGGCAGACTTCGAGCGGGACGGCGCGGTCGCGCAGCATGGCCAAGACCTCGGGATCCTGGAAGGCTGTCAGGCCGTGGCCGATGCGTTCCGCGGCGAGCATCTCAACGCTGCGCCGGATGCTCTCCGGGCCAACGGTCTCTCCGGCGTGAGCGACAGTGTGCAGCCCCAAGTCGCGAGCCCGTCGAAACACTTCGGGAAAAAGCTCCGCCGGACCGCGCGCTTCATCGCCGCCGATTCCAAAGGCCACGACGCCGCGGGACTGGTAGCGCCCCGCCCACTCAACCACTTCTCGAGCGTGGTCGGTGCCGAACTGGCGCACCGCATCGAAGATCCAATTCACCCGAAGGCCGAGCCGGCGCTCGGCGGCCTGGGCAGCTTCCAACACCGCTTCGAAGATGGGCTCGAGCGATTGCTTCTTCCACAGGATGACGCCGGCCGATAGCGTGACTTCCGCGTATCTCAGCTTTTGTGCGGCAAGCTGCTCCATCATGCGCGTGGTGGCGAGCGCATAGTCTTCAGGCGTCTCCAGCAGCAGCGCAACAAACTTGAAGGCTTCCACAAAATCCATGAAGGCGGCATAACGGTAGCCCGTCGCTTCGCGCGCCAACACCCATTGCTCCACGTCCAGGTCCGGCCGTTTCTTCCCCCGGGCCAGCTCCCGTAATGTCGCCGGTTGCACGCTGCCCTCGAGATGGACGTGAAGTTCGATCTTGGGCACGCGGCGGATGAATGACTCGAAGGGTGAAGGCGTCAGAGACATTTCGGAAGGGTCGGCCCGCGAACTCTTGGCCTCACGGACGGCAATTCCGCGCAGCCTGTCCGGCAAGGATTATTGCCCAGGCAACGGCGGCCGGCCGGCGTTGAGCCAGGCGGTGTACCAATAAGAGCCGATGTCGTGGGCCGCTGAACTGATTTCGCGCATCACGGTTGAGCCCACGATGGAATAGAACCGGTCGAAATAATCGCCGTTATATCCCGGCAGGCTGCCGAGCGCCGAGCGGTCGGCAAGAATGATCTGATCCACCCAGGTGTGGGATTCCAGCACCATCTCGAAAGCGTGTTCCGTAGGGTCCTCGATCTTGACGGCATCGTCGGGCCGGAAAATGAAGAAGTGCGAATAGCGGTCAAAGAGCTGGGTTCCGAACCGCTCGGCCAGTCCCGCTTGGCCGGTCAGCTGCCCGTCGTAGTTCTCCGTGGTGTGAAGCGGGTCATGAGCGTCCGCCACGTAATAGGCCAGCGCGGCGGCATCTTCGCGAACGTCATCCCACTTTCCGGCTTTCATGGCCTCGGTCAAC
>JAKASH010000464.1 GCA_021828225.1 Acidobacteriota bacterium
GTTGTCCTTTGAATTCGATCGCTTCGCCATAGGCTTCAACCAGCGCGTGTTTAACCTGGTGAGCAAAAGTGAGATTCACCTGCTGTTCCAGGATCGCGCAGACCACGCATTCATACACCGAGGGAGCTTGAGGAATGCGCAGGCCACGGAAGCGATCCACGAGCTTTGCAAGAACCTTATCCTTGCTTGCGATTCGATAGAAGGGCGCCAGATCAAGCCCGGTGGCGAATTGCCGGGCCACCGCTTTTTGAACGTAATCACGAATGCCGCGGTCTCCGGTGCCCTTGAGAACCCTGATCGTCAGCGCGGACATCCCTGGATTTCCATCTTCGGAGACACTGTACAGGACCGGCTGGCCATCGATCCTGATCGCGCGTCGGTACTCGCCATCCTGAAAGTGGTCCATCAAGGGCGCAAAAACGCGGCCGCTTAAGAGCGCCGGCGGGCTCAAAATAAACTTGAGCGTGCGGCGAAAATCGAACGGTTGTTGGGGTTGTAGCAGCACGGATTATTGACTCGCTCCTTTCGCACCGTACGACTTGTGACCGGCCGATCTGCCCCTCAGCCAGGAATGGAGATCATCGATGCTCTGTTATTCTGGCCGAGGGAGCCAGAATGCGCAACTGGGAAGGTTCCCGAAACTTTTTCATCGAGGCCGGTTTTCCGAGCGCCCACAGGACCGGGGGAGCCTCGGCTGCCGTTTCTGAAAATCGCTTGTATCTTTTTATTTGGAAATGCATCCGAAACAGCTATGGGCCATGATACCCTTTACTTTGGACCTACGTCTGAAAGGAATGCTGAAATTCTAATGGCGAACTCTCGCGATGCCGGCCTTGTGAAGGACGAATCTGTCCTGGTGACTGAAGCCAAGGCTGGCAGCTATGAGGCCTTCGAAGAGCTGGTCAACCGGTATGAAAAGAAAATCTACCGGCTTGGCCTGAACCTGACGGGCAACCCTGAAGATGCGGAAGATATGCTTCAGGAGACCTTCCTGAAAGCCTTTGAGCACCTGCCGACATTCCGTGAAGATTCCCGCTTTTATACCTGGATTGTGCGCATTGCTATCAATCAGGGATTGATGAAGCTTCGGAAACGCCGCAGCAGCAAAGAAGTGCAGTTGGATGAGCCTTCGAATGATGACGGCGACGTGATGCCCAGGGAATTTGCCGATTGGCGCCCGAATCCGGAGCAGGAACTACAGCGGGCGGAACTGGAGACAATTTTGCAAGATGCCGCTCGTGCTCTTCCCCTGACTTTTCGAACAGTTTTCTTCCTCCGGGATGTGGAGGGCCTTTCCACCGAGGAAACGGCGGAAATGCTGAACTTGTCCGAAGGCGCCGTGAAGGCGCGCTTGTTCCGGGCGCGCCTCCGCCTTCGCGAAGAGTTGAGCAAGACTCTAAAGATTAAGCAAGATTCTTAAACCGAGGTTAAGTATTGGTGAATTGTAGAAACGCGCTCCAGCAGATTTCCGGCTACCTGGACGGAAATCTGGACGAAGATTTGAAACAGACTTTGGAAGTCCACCTCAAGGGCTGCCATCACTGCAAGGCTGTTTTTGACACCACGCGGAAGACCGTTGAGCTCTACTGCGACGGCAAGCTTTTCCCGCTTCCGGGCGCGGTTCGTGAGCGTTTGCACAACGCTCTGCGCGCGAAGTGGGAAGCCCAGTCGAAATAGCAGGGCAGCACGATTTTGCCTGGTTCTCCTTCCTGCACCTCTAATTGTCCCCATAGGAATTTCTATCACCGTTGGATTGCAGATCCAACCTCGTGTGCCCGGCCTCTGCGTACTATCCTAATCACCATCCATCAAAAGTACATCTACACCTATGTTGGGCTAGAAGACCATCGCCCAAGCTTGGGATTGCTGGTGGGGATATGGAGTGCTGCAGACGGGTTTTCATTGTTAAGTACGGATTTAACCGTTCCGACCTTCGTGGATGATTACGCCACGATTGGCTCGGGTGGTACCCTTGTTGAATATATTGTTGATACGACCCGTGGGTACATAAATACCGTACTGGATGCCGGGGGCACAGGCAGGGACTTCATTTTGAAGATTTCTCGCGGTGTGGGGCGGCGGCTCTTTTTGCTGCAATTGCTGCCGTTCGAAGATCCAAAATCATTCGGCGTGTGGGTGATGCGGGAGGGTCGGAACCTAGGGGAATGATTCCAAACTTGGTATACCAATCTACCGCGTTTGGATATGCATCGACAACCAAGCATCTACAGCCTATTACTTGTGTAAGTTCTAATGATCTCTTGACGGCATCCCCTAAAAGTTGCCGACCGATCCCTTGGCTCTGGGATTCTTTGGAAACGGCAAGCCGGGCGAGAAGTACGGCGGGTACATTTTCATATGGAAGTTGCCTCAACTCTGGTACTTCAATTACAGAGTAGAATGGGATAGACGTTGCCGCTAAAGTGCCGGCCTCTGCGTTTGCTTTGCCTGGAAAGCCTCGCCAACTTATAATTAAAAGTTTGGGTATGCAACTCTAATGCGATCTGTATTGTTCCCCGTCCGTCTCGGACGGGGGCAGAAGGAGTGACGCAAAATTCCCAGGCGAAAGATCACAAAAGAGGTATCGCAGGACAGCGCGGTGGCCACACCTGCCTCAAGCCTGCCCGCTTCGGATCGTCAAACTCATCCGGGGGGCTTGCCCAACGGGTTATCCGTCGCGGAGCGTCCGGCCGCCGTGGCAGAGATTGAAGCGATCGTCGTGCGCGGAGCCCGTGTCCACAACCTGAAGGGAGTGGATTGCGAAATCCCTCACAACCGCCTGACGGTTGTGACCGGCCTTTCCGGTTCGGGCAAATCCAGCCTGGCATTTGATACGCTCTACGCGGAGGGGCAACGCCGCTATGTGGAGTCCCTTTCCGCCTATGCCCGGCAGTTCCTGGAACGGATGGAAAAACCGGACGTTGACGATATTGAGGGGATTGCCCCCGCTGTTGCGATTCGCCAGAAGAACCTGACACGCAACCCGCGCTCGACCGTTGCCACTGCGACTGAAGTTTACGATTATCTCCGGCTGCTCTTTGCCAGGATTGGAACGACGCGATGCCCGCGGTGCGGACAGGTGGTACAAAAAGACCACGTGGACGGCATCGCTGACCGCATCCTGAGCCTGGAAGAGGGACGCCGATTCTACATCCTGTTCCGGCTCAGCCCCGAAACGGCCGGGGAAGCACCTGTAGAAGAAAAAGCACCGCAAGGGAAAAAGGCCGTTTCAAAACGGCGCGCGCGCAAGCAAAAGGCGTCGCGTGATGTTAAAGAGCCGCCCGCCCCAACGCTTGGCACAATCAGTGATTCCCTCAAGCATCGTCTGTTTCTGTTACGACAGCGGGGATTCAATCGTCTCTATCAAAATGAACAGGTCTTTGAGTTCTCCACGCCCGAATCGCTCCTCGATATTGATTTTCGCAAGCCGGTCTACGTTCTGGTCGACCGGCTGGCAATCCATCCCGACATTCGCCAGCGTTTAATCGACTCGGTCGAGATCTGCTATCGCGAAGGCGGCGAAGCCATGATCGAGCTGTTGCCGCGCTCGCCGGAGGACAAAGCGGAGTGGCTGAGCTTCAACGAACGGTTCGAGTGCAAGAAGTGCAAGATTCCTTTTCCGGAGCCACAGCCTTCGTTTTTCTCCTTCAACAATCCTGCCGGGGCGTGCCCACGCTGCCAGGGATTTGGCAATACGATCGACTTCGACCCGGACCTGGTTATCCCCGACAAGAGAAAGACGCTCGGCGAAGGAGCCGTCGAACCGTGGACTAAGCCGCGTTATCGGTCGCTGCAGCAGGAGATGAAGTGGGCGGCGCGCGCCGCCGGTGTTCCTTTCAATGTGCCTTTTTATCAGTTGGCCGTAGAGCATCGCCAGTGGGTTATGGACGGCGACAAAGAGTTCCCGGGTGTGCGCGGTTTTTTCAA
>JAKASH010000465.1 GCA_021828225.1 Acidobacteriota bacterium
CAATGGGCTCTTCCAGGTAGTCGGCGGCTCCCAGGCGCATCGCCTCTAGATAACATCCCATGTCATGCGCATGGGCCACCACAAGAACCGGCCTTTTTCGGTCAACCATGACGGCGTGTTCCAGTACCCGGCGCCCTTCAAAAGCGCAACTGCCCTGACTGATAATAACCAAGTCAAAAGCTTCCGACCGGAAAAACTCCAGAGACCCCTCGTAACTGGAAGATGTCACAACCACCCATCCCGCGCGTTGAAGAATCGCTCTATAGTAGGTCAGGTCGCCGCGGTCTTCATCAACCACAAGCGCCCGGCCTTTGTTGACCAGGGGCCTTTGCGCAGCATGGCTCTGGACCCCAACGCTCTCTAACATATCACCCTCCTGAATCCTTTCGATGGATGACCTTCATAGATCGACCCGTAGTCTCTTTTGTTTTAATTTCCGGCAGCATGCACCCTTAATATGCCAGGATCAAGCTGCCTCACCCTTGTGACCAACCCGCGTGTTGAGGTCCGGCTTCAATCCGACAAATGGAAACAGCCCGTGGCTTGTTGTGCTAAAACGGCCTCTTGCTATGCCGATGTATGAAGAAGAGAACGAAGAGTCGAGATCGCGTGCGGAACTGTGAGAATGTGGCTGCGGGAACACTCAGAAAACCGCTGGAGCTGTCAGCTTCCGCATTGGCACCTCCTGATCCTCACTGCTGTTTATAACTTGATGCTAGACCTGCCCCGGAGGGAAGTCAAGCAGTGAATAACGCCAAAAATAGTTTGAAATCCGGCCGGACGGTTTCTCTGCCCTTGCAATAATCTTCCGGTTCAGTGCCGCAAATTCCACCGCAGGATACGTATTTGCCCATCGTCGCTGCCCAGATCCACGGTAGGGGATTCTCGTGTTCAAGCTCGTGGCTCTTTGCGACCTGCCGCCCCGACAGCCACTATTTCAACCACTTCCCGTGCCTTCCATGTTTACAAGCTTCGTTCTTCGCACGGTTGAAAAGCGCGGCTCCACATCACTCCACACATCGTCCACATCATCGAATGGACTTTTAAGGGGCGAAGTAGTACACTGCCGCTCGTCAGCCATCGAAGGCAGGAGAACGCGCTGTATGAATGCGAAATCGGACACTTCACAACCGGTGAAACCCCTCGCCGGCAATTGCCTGCACCGCTGGATTGACCAGGATAGTCCCTATCTGGTTTCGCAAGTTTGCGATTTCTGCAAGTTGTACCGCTACAGGGTCGCGCTTGTTTCAGACTGGGAGTACCGTGCTCCGATTCCCCGGGCGGGAATGGAGCTTGATTGGCCCTAGGCAGTTCCCGACTGCAACGCACCCGCCGGAAGCTTCCGGTTCCTGACAACCGGCCATAGGAAATACAAAATGTTCCTCGCCTTTTGCCCCTGCACCACAGGTAAACGCACCGACGAACATCCCTTGACATTATCCCGCGTCACTCACCTAAAACCTCACGGATCTTCTGTGTCAGGACCTCAGGAACAAAGGGCTTCTGAAGAAAATGCGTTCCCTCATCCAATACACCGTGGTGGACAATGGCATTGTCGGTGTAGCCCGACATATAGAGCACCTTTGTCTCCGGGTGGAGGGGCGCTATGCGTGCCGCCAGTTCGGTCCCACTCATCCGAGGCATCACAACATCCGTTAGGAGTAGGTGGATCGGCTCCGCATGGCCCTCAATCGCCTTCAACGCGTCCTCGCTGCCGCCCGCCTCAAGCAGCCTGTAGCCTCTTGCCTCCAGCACGCCTCGCACAAAGGTCCGAACGGATTCGTTGTCTTCCACCAGCATAATCGTTTCCGAACCAGTCTGAGTTCGGACAACACTCTCCGCCTTTTTCAGCTCCTCTGCGCCTGCCTCAGTCCGGGGCAGGTAAACCTTAAAAGTCGCACCCTTTTCGGGCTCGCTGTAGACCCAGATATGGCCGCCGCTCTGTTTGACAATGCCGTACACGGTTGAGAGCCCGAGCCCGGTCCCCTTGCCTTGCTCCTTGGTGGTAAAGAACGGCTCGAAAATACGCGACTGGGTTTCCTGGTTCATTCCGGATCCTGTGTCGCTTACCGCAAGCATCACGTAAGAGCCCGGAGCGATCACCGAATGTTGGTCAGGATAGTTCTTGCACAGGTTGGCGTTGTCGGTTTCAATTGTCAGCTTGCCCCCCCGGGGCATCGCGTCGCGTGCGTTGACCACAAGATTCATCATTACCTGTTCAATCTGCCCGGGATCGGCCTTCACCCGCCACAACCTTGGAAAGCAAATCGTAACCAGTTCAACGTCTTCCCCGATCAGGCGCGTTAACATCTTGTTCATGTTGGTGACAACCTGATTCAAATCCAGAACCTGCGGCGCCAGAACTTGTTTGCGGCTGAAGGCGAGCAACTGCCGTGTAAGGGAGGTTGCGCGGTCCCCCGCTTTCTTGATCTGGCCGACATGCGAGTGCATCGGATTCCCGGGATCAAGGCTGTCGAGAAGCAACTGGCTGTAACCGGTAATGACCGTAAGGAGATTGTTAAAGTCATGCGCCACTCCGCCGGCCAGCCGTCCGATGGCTTCCATCTTCTGGGACTGTTGCAACTGTTCCTCCAAACGGCGCCGCGCTACGCGCTCCGCTTTTTCTTGCAATGCACGCTCGATTGCAACCGGCAACCGGGCCCTACGGTCTTTCAGAACGTAATCCGACACTCCCTGTTTCACGCATTCGACGGCGGCTTCATCACCGATCTAACCCCTGACAAGAACAAAAGGAACGTCTTTCCCTTTATCCCGCAGGACTCGCATCGCATCCAAGCCGTTCCAGTTCCGCAAATTATAATCGGACAGCACCAGATCGTACTCTTCCGAGCAGACGAAGGCCATAAATTCGTCCTGCGTCTGGGCGACATCGGCCGAAATTTTAAATCCCTTCTTCTTAAGATCCAACAGGCACAGTTCCGCATCCGCCAAATTGTCCTCAATCAGCAGCACGTGGAGGGCTTGGGCAGCCTGCTCAGGCCCCGGGTTCAAGCCCTCCATGGAACTTGTTTCCCGTGGTTTCATCTAACCCTCTGTGCATTAGCCGGCGGAGGCTGGTTCACAACCAGCCAATAAAGCCCCAACTGTTGAACGGTTTGTCGAAACTGAGCGAAGTCCACCGGTTTCTGGATGTAGCTGTTGACCCCGAGTTGATAGCTCGCAACCAGGTCCTTTTCCTCCTTGGACGAGGTCATAACCACAACCGGAATGGTTCGTGTCTCGGAGTCGTTCTTAATGGTCCGCAAAACCTCCAGTCCGTCGACCTTTGGAAGCTTCAGGTCCAGCAAGATCAAACTTGGCCGCACCTCCAGCTTCCGGCCGGCAAACCGGCCGCGACGATACAAAAATTCCAAGGCCTCCTCACCGTCACGTGCGACCTCGATCCTATTCGCCAGCTTGTTCGACCGCAGCGCGTGAAGGGCCAGTTCCAAATCGTCGGGGTTGTCTTCAACCAACAGGATTTCCATCTCGTGATTGGGGGTCATGCCTTTTCTCTCCTTGCCAGGAATCCTTTAGCTCCTTAACTCAGGGCTTCCCAAGGTGAAATAAAATGTCGCTCCCTTGTCGAGTTCGGCTTCAGCCCAGACGTGTCCACCGTGCTTGAGAACGATCCTCTGCACCGTCGCCAGGCCGATACCCGTCCCTTCAAAGTCCTCTGCACGATGCAGGCGCTGGAATACTCCAAACAGCTTGTCGGCATACTTCATGTTGAAACCGACGCCGTTGTCCCGGACACGGTAACGAGCCCACTCTTCGCCCGACTCGCCGGTGATTTCGATTTCTGCCGCTGCACCGCGTGGTGCGCTGTACTTGATGGCGTTCGACAGCAGATTGACCCACACCTGCCTGATCAGGGCGGGGTCACCGATGCAGGGCGGAAGCGCGGATGCTTTGATGTGCAC
>JAKASH010000466.1 GCA_021828225.1 Acidobacteriota bacterium
GATGGTCGGCTTGGTCTGAGCTTGCAAGCCCAGGGCTCCTAACACGCATGAGAACATGAGAACCATAAAAATTCGGTAACGCGAAGTCATCATCGCCATCATCCTCTATTCAATTAAGCTTCAGGGGAACGCCGGCACCCGAGACCTCAATTTCCAGTTCGGATCGCCATCGGATTCCTAACGTGCCCTTCTTGAAAAACGGTAGGAAATACGCGGCGGGTCAATCCCCTCCAGAAAGTTAAGATCATAGCGCGATTTGGCGCACAGTCCAAGATTATGCGAGTTGGCTCGCGAGACCAGAGCGCATGCGTCGCGCAGAATCGTAAGGTTCGCGTGACTCCCGCAGCTTCCGGCTTGGCCGGGTCATCTGAATCAAATGAGACACGCTAAGGACCGCTGCTTCATTCGCTCGGATCGGTTAACGGGCGCGGATTGAAGTCGCTGGGAATCGTATTCACGATGTGCTGCTGGCGATCTGTCGTGACGATTCCAAGCTGAGTGCAGCCATAGCCTGTTTCTTCCGGCAGATGAAGAATCAACGATTGGGGAATCTCCACATAACTTGCAGGCAGAGGCGCAGCCTTTCCAAGCAGGCGGGAAGGACTGAAAGCCTCGGCTAGATTTGCCACATCCGGGGTGAGCGCATCCTCGGGACCCAGATATTTCTGCCCGAATTCTTTTTCACCCAGACGGCGGCCGCGTTCTTCGTCCGGCAGCAGCGCGAGAGGTGGCAGATTGAAGACCGCGTCGACGAATTTGACCACCGAGGCCTGGTTTCCTTCTTCGTGAGCAACGTAGTGCGTGCGGGTGTATGGGGAGATGAGAATAAGCGGTACACGGGGACCATTGCTGATGACCGAACCGTCCGGCCCCTTGGCAAGGACCGGCGGTGGAACCTGGTCATAGTCACCTTCAGAGTCGTCCCAGGTGATGATGATTGCACTCTCTTTCCAATACGGGCTGGCAGCTATGGCATTGATGGTCTCGGCCAACAGGGCCTCACTAATCTGAGCATCGGAATAGCCAGGATGATCGTCGTCCCCCTGAAAGTTCTTCTGAACCCGCGAATCCGGATCAGCAGGCTTCAGATTGAACGGGTTCTTGAAGCCACCCTTCACAAAGAAAACTCCACCACCTTCCGGAAGGGTTTTCTGCTTGAGCGCATT
Organism: Acidobacteriota bacterium; assembly: GCA_021828225.1. The sequence goes on from JAKASH010000466.1 coordinate 1,167, forward strand.
AAACAAGTCGTGCAGCCCGTGAAGTTCCTGGCGCATTTTCGGGTTGTTCGCGATGTAGCCGAAATATTGCGGACCATTGTGGTGGGTCACGTAAGCCGCATGCAGGCCAAAAGCGTCCAGAGGGCCATCATCCATATCGACATGCCCCGAGTCGAAGCCCTCCTGATACCATCCGAAAGCCACGGGAGATTGATGACGGCTGGAAATAAAAGTAACGTCCTGTTTGACGTCAGCCAGGTCACGGCGAGGGTCTCTGTCGTCCCCCGTAACGGACTTCAGGTGATTCTCCTGCATGGTAAGCGGAAGCGAAGCAAAGGTCAGGTTGATCTGTGTATGCACTTTGCGCCCGGGAGGAAAGTCCCGCGGGTTGACCGGCATCTTCTCCGCCTTTGGCGTTGTGTCGAGCGGGGAGCCCCAGAACGGGTCGGCGTCATTCATCACGGGCACACCGGGTGAACTCGCCCCGTTGCCCTTGTAAGCCTCTTTCGGATGCAAGACCCACTGCGTCTGGCCCGTTTGTGCAGCGATGATGGCAAGGTTTCCGAGCGTTGAAGGACCCGCCATCTCCTGGAAAACATGATCAAACAGCACAAAGCGGTCGGCATAACGCCAGAGAAGCGGAATGGTGTTGCAGTCTTCGTACGCCATGGTCAACTCGCCCATCTGCTTTGCCTTCAGCGAGGGCTTGCCGGACTTCATGAATCTGTGTTCTTCGGTAAGAGCAAACCGGTCCATCCTGGGAACGCCACCCTGAATGTCCATTTTCGCATCGATCGAGGGATGGGAATGGTCTACATCGTCGGTATCGGCCGCGAACTGTTTCGGTCCGATGCGGAAAGGATGGATAGTGCCGGTGGTGCCGTCGGTGTTGATCAAGGGCTGATAGAATCCCGGCGTGTCCTGCGGCTTGTGGGTGAAAAGACCGTCCGCGCCCGGGAATGTCCCAAAGTATGAGTCGAAGGACCGGTTCTCCTGGTAGAGAACAAAGACATATTTGATCTTCTGCCGCAGCAGCTTCGTCATCTGCTCCGGCGAAAGTTTAGCTTCCTGGGACGGCGGAATTTGATTTTTTTCGATAGCTTGTAGATTAGGGTTCGGTTTGGATACCGTGCTTGCCTGGCACCCCACGATAAGCAAACCGAGCGAAACGAGCAGTCCGACTCGGGCAAACGGAAATGAGAGTTGGCTCATGGCGCCATTAGTTTAATCCGAAAACCATTTCGAGGGCCAGCTTTGGGTTATTCCCCGGTCGAACAAGGATTCAGTGGCCGCCACACTTTTCTGACTGCTATTCAACTAAAGAGAATTGCAAATTTTAGTGACACGCTCGGCTGTGGCGCCGGTGTCCCCACCGGCGCATTGCGACGCTGAGGACAGCGCCGCTACAAGAAATGCTGTCACTTTAATTTGCAATACCGCGACCGTGACTGGCTTTGCTGGCGGGGTTTCGAACGAGGCACAACTTGAGCCGCCACGCCCTTTCGTGGTATAAGGAGAGTGACAATTTGTAGAGATGACCTTCGGGGCAGGGTGAGGGACGACGGTAAAGCGTCTTCCCAATTCCCGATCGGCGGTAAAGCCCGCGAGGGGAATCGAGAGCTTCCAGCCAGTTGTATTTCATCCAGAAAACAGTGACTGGGCAAAAGCTGTGCGAGTTCCCCAGGACTCGGTGAAATTCCGGGGCCGACGGTAAAGTCCGGATGGGAGAGGGTCAGGCGCCCGCATTGTGCGCAAGCGGGCCTCCGTGTGAGGCATCGCGTGTGTGTGGTTGCGGGCGGAGAGCTGTTTCCATCCTTGCCCCGACGCGGGCTATGCGTTTGTTTCCCGTAACAAGGCCTCTCACAAAAACCCTGTCTCCCGGTGTCAGACGACTGGCTCCCAGGCAAAGGCTCAGCCATCCTGGTACAAGTTGGGCCGCCGGCCCGAATGAGGAACATGGATGCCTGTTGCGGAGGTTCTCCAAAATTCAGAAATGAGGTTCTTCTGTGTTTAGCGGCATTGTTGAAACAACCAGCCCGATCATCAAAGTTGAAAACACGCGGAAGCAGCGAGTTCTCACGATCCGCAAGCCGCGAGGCTGGAAACTTGGCGACGGTGAAAGCGTGTGCGTGGAAGGAGTCTGCTCAACGGTCCAGAGGTTCGACAAGGACTCTTTTCGCATGGTCTACATGCCAGAGACGTTGCGCAAGACCACGCTCGGCAATTTGCAGGCCGGTGACAAGGTCAACCTCGAACGAAGTCTGACGCTCCAGAGCCTGATCGGCGGCCATCTCGTCCAGGGGCACGTGGACACAACAGCGCGAATCAAGGACATCCAAAACGAGGGCGAGGCAAGGATTTACACCTTCGAAATCCCCGCGCGATTATCACGCTACACCGTGCCCAAGGGTTCCATCGCGGTCGATGGAATCAGCCTGACCGTGATAAAAGCCAAGCAGACTGAGTTTCAATGCTCTTTGCTCGCCTACACCCTTAGCCACACGACGCTCGGCGGCAAACGACCGGGACAGCAGGTCAACATCGAGGTGGACATTCTGGGCAAGTACATCGAAAGGCTGCTGAAAAAATGAGACTGCGGAATGACAAGTCAAAAGCCCCGAATCTTGCTTTGCCTCGAAGCAAGGCATCCCGTATTCGCGTGGGAATCATTCGCGCCGAATACAATCGCGAGATTACTTTGAGCCTGGAAAAGAAATGCGTGGAAACTCTGCTTTCAGCCGGGGTCGCAGAAAAAAACGTTCATCTCTAC
>JAKASH010000467.1 GCA_021828225.1 Acidobacteriota bacterium
ATCCCCCGCCGGGCCCAGGCAGACGACCACGGCAGTGTCTCGATCACGCTGACGGCGTCGGAAAACTTCTGCTTTCACCACGATGGCCGAATCCTTTTTCTTACCTCTGTTGAGCGATTCCAAGGTGTCCTCCGGCGGCGCACGACGGCGCAGGCAGAGGTGATTCGATCCAGGCCAGAGGCTGTGGGAAATCTTCGCTTCGTTTCCGGTTCGTTTTTCGACGATCCTGTATTTTCAACAACATGGCCCGCTTCGTTTTCCGGTTCGTTTCCGGTTCGTTTTATCAGCCATCCTATTGTTTTCAACAATATGGCCCGGTTCGTTTCCGCTTCGTTTCCGGTTCGTTTTTTTGCCTTATCGTTTGTTTTCAATAGTTTCCCCGGTTCGTTTTTTGAAAAAAGAATTCTTTTTTCTGTTTTTGCTGTGCAAGACGTCATTCTTCAAGGACTTCATCGCCGTATTGTAGCCTACTCCTGGCCTCTTCACGATTTCGCCTTTCCCGCCTTTTTACCGCGATGTTCGTCGTGCAATGTTGCGGATTTCCCTTGCCAGCCCAGGGAAGAGCGGGTAGCCGCGACGGTGCTTTCCCCGTCGCGGGCCTTTTCGCAGGTGAAGAGCCCGCGGCACAAAAACCATTGCCGCAACTACCCGCCAGCGAAACCCGCGCCAACCCCATCAGTCAGGCTAGCACAATAGCGTACTGTTGTCAAGCACATTCCGCGCCGGCTGTGGCGGCGATCTATGATCGCCGCCAGTCCGCAAGATCGCAGACCCTCGCAGCAAGCGTCCGGACCGGCCTTCGGTTCCGCTGGCCGCACACACTGCAAAGACCGGCGCCACCCGCGAAGTGTTCCTGTTTCCGTGCAGTGCAACGCTTCGGCATCGCGCCTGCGAACTATTTTTGCGGTGGCGCATCGAAGAGGGTAGACTTGCACGACTGGGGGCTAACATGTCGATTCGACCGATTAAGCGGCTGATCAAATCCAAGCCAACTCTTGAAGGCGCGGGCGTGCACTTGAACCGCGCGTTCGGCTTCGGCAGCACTTCCGATTTCGACCCGTTTCTTCTGCTCGACGACTTCCGCAATGAGCGGCCGGAGGATTACCTGGCCGGCTTCCCGTGGCATCCGCACCGGGGCATTGAGACCATCACTTACGTTCTGGCGGGCAACGTGGAGCACGGTGACAGCCTGGGCCACGCCGGCACCATTGGCGCGGGCGACGTGCAGTGGATGACGGCAGGAAGCGGAATCATTCATCAGGAGATGCCCAAGGGCGATCCCTCGGGGCGCATGCACGGCTTCCAGCTCTGGGGCAACCTGCCCTCCTCGCTGAAGATGACGGCGCCGCGTTATCAGGAAGTGAAGGCGGCCGAAATCCCCGAGGTCACTGACGACGACGGCACGCACGTGCGCGTGGTGTGCGGCGAATTCTGGGGCAAGAAGGGGCCTGTGGACGGCGCCGCCGCCGACCCCATTTACATCGACGTTTCTGTTCCGCCCGGCAAACGGAAGAGCCTGCCGGTGGAAACCACTCGCCATGCCTTTGCCTATGTTTTCACCGGAGCGGGGAAGTTCTGCAACGCCTCGGGCCCCTTGGCCGTGCCTACCGAATCGGTGGGCTGGGCGGACACCAACCCTCCGGTGGAAGCGGACAATCGCTCGCTGGTGCTCTTTGATCGCGGCGACGAAGTCACCGTCCAGGCCGGCGACGAAGGCATCCGGTTTCTGCTGGTTTCCGGAAAGCCAATCGAACAGCCGGTGGCGTGGTACGGCCCGATTGTGATGAACACGCAGGAAGAGCTTCGCCAGGCATTCGACGAGCTTCACCGCGGAACTTTCCTCAAGCATAAGACATCGAAGTAGCTATCGGATTTGGCTCCGGTTCTTGAAGCACGGGCCATCTATAAAGCCGCCCGATGAATCGGGGCCCTGACGGCTTTGGTCCGAATCCACTTAATGCGCCGCGTATAACAAGAAGGAGGTGGAAGATGAAGTACAGGAAGCTGGGGAATACCGGACTCATCGTCAGCGAAGTGGCGCTCGGCACCATGCAGTTTGGCAGCAAAATGAATGTGGGCAACCTCGGCCAGGAAGAGACCACACACATGGTGAAAGTGGCCCTGGATCGCGGAATCAACTTCATCGATACGGCGGACGTTTACAGTCTGGGCGAGAGCGAAACCCTGCTGGGCAACGCCCTGAAGGGCATACGCGATGAGATTGTGCTGGCTACCAAAGTCCGGCTGCCCATGAGCGACAATTTCAATCGCAGCGGCGCCACCCGCGTCAACATCATGCACGAAATCGAGGCCAGCCTGCGGCGGCTTCAGACCGATTACATCGATCTCTACCAGGTGCACGGGTGGGACAGCAACACGCCGCTGGAAGAGACGCTGCGAACGCTCGACGACCTGGTGCGGCAAGGGAAAGTGCGCTACATCGGGCTCTCAAACCTGATGTCCTGGCAGGCGGCGACGGCCGTCATGCTGCAGGAGCGCCTGGGCCTGGAAAAATACGTGACCGCGCAGATGTATTACAGCCTGGTCGGGCGCGGCCTCGAGCACGAGTTCCAGTCGTTCGCCGAGTATTACAACCTCGGCATCCTGGTCTGGAGCGCGCTGGCCGGCGGATTCCTCTCCGGCAAATACAGCCGCGACAACCCCGCTCCCGCCGGAACGCGCTTTGCGGATTCCGGCCAGTTTGTGCCCTTTGACAAAGAGCTGGGCTACCGCGTGATCGATGCGCTCAAGCAGGTGGCGGAGCGGCATGGCGCAAGCCCGGCCCGCGTGGCGCTGGCCTGGACGCTCGCGCGCCCGGCCGTCAGCAGCGTCATCATCGCCGCCCGGACCATCGCTCACCTGGAAGACAACATCCGCGCTGTGGACCTCGAACTCACGGAGGAAGACATGCGGCTGCTCGATGCGGCTTCCGATCCCGGCATTCCTTATCCCAGGTGGATGGTGCTTCAGCTCGACACCGCGGAAGACCCGCGCCCCAAAGTGCTCCATCCCGAGCGTTACGCGCAGGGCGGCGCCTGGAAAGATCTGCGGGGAACCAAATGGTCCGGGTGATTTCGCGTTGTCTTTGGGCGAAAGGGCTTCGATGAATCGGGGCCGCAAGACGTCGCCCCGCCGATAATTTTTAACCCTCGCCCTCCGGGAGATAAGGGTGGTCCGCAGCGCCGGGCCGGGTGAGGGGATACTTGCCGCGTAATCTTCACCGTCGGCTTTTGAGCGAATTGTAGCACGTCTTCAGATCCGTGGTTTTTCTGTCCTCCCGCCGCGTGATAACAAGCCGGGAGCCCGGAGGGCTCCCCTACCACGCCGTCGGCGCGATTGGACATATCGCAAAAGCCGCGATGTATTCTCTATCCGCATCACTCTTTGTACAGGCTAAAAAGTCTCGTTCAGGGTGATTCCCTCCAGCGTCTGGTTCAATCGCGTTGAGGCCTGATCCCTCTTCACCTTAAGCGCGGAAATCTGGCTTTGCAGCGCGGAGAGGCGGTCTTCCTGCGCGTTCAGCTCGTGGACGTAGCGGTCGAGAAGCTGTTTTTCTTCCGAGCCCCCCTTGAGCGCCCGCATGTTCTCGCGGATGCGGTCCTGATCCCTGGAGATGTTCGCAACGTCCTGCTGGCAAGCCCGGATCTGGCCGTCGATGGCCGCAAGGGCGTTCTTCCGCTCAAGGATTTTCTGGAACGCCGCCTCCATTGCGGGCGTCACTCGCACCTGCTGTGCCAGGAGTTCGACCTGGTTGCTGGTCAGGTTGGTAAGATCGATCCGGCCGGTTTCGGGATGCACCTCTTCGACCTCCAGCATGCTGCTCTCCCTCGGTTTGACGTTGACCTTGAAGCGATAGAAGTCAGCCGTGGTTTCATTCGGCTTCAGGCCGGCAGCCAGTTTCCATCCCTCACGC
>JAKASH010000468.1 GCA_021828225.1 Acidobacteriota bacterium
CGGCTATGGTAAGGGGCAGCGCGGCCTTCTTGGATCTGTTGCGGAAGCAGAGCGTTTGAGCCACATCAATCCGGTCTGAATCAATTCTCGTCAACTTCTGCACGACCTCTTCTGCTATCCGCTATCGCTGGAATAAGGTTTTGAGCTTCCGGTCTGAGCTTCCGATGCGAAGGGAACGCTGCCCAGTCTGTCGGGTTGGAGCGGCCTAACGTGTCGCGCTTGAAGACGCTCATGCTTTTCTCTCTTTTCGGAGTACCTGCCCTTATCTCCATCCCCGCAGACTGTAGCACACTAGTCATGGACTCAAGGCAATTGCAGTGATCAAGCTCACTCATGATTGTGAGGAATACAGCATCGCTCGGAGAATGCTACGGAAACCGCTTTCCCGTGGTTCGTGAGACGACAAACGCGCCTGCGCGCCACGCGACGAATCTGTTTGTCGGCGACGTGGTACGTGCTGGTACTTCGGTACCATTGTTCTGTTACCATCCGCAGGGTACGATAGGGAGTGCTTACCGCCCTCATCAGGTGGCAGTGAAGATGGAGGGTCGATGTTGAAGGAAGGTAAGAGGCACGTCCTTATCACCGAAAAGGCCCCCGTCATTCGGAACGCCTTGTCCGCACTCTTGGCAGGGGTTAAATCCGAAGGCGACGTATCCCCCGGCACCCGTGAAAAACTTGAAGCGTTCGCAAAGCAGGGTTGTGACCGGCTGGTCCTTGATCTGAGGACAGTAAAAGAAGCGCCCGGTGGCATCGCCTCGGGGGTGCGGAACCTCCGGGCCAGCCAACTTGGACCAGTCCTCGTCGTAACCGGCGAGGTCGCCGCACCTCACATCCTTCAGGAGATCGAGGCGCTTCGCCGCCACCATTCCTTCCCCAAACACGTGGCCACCAGCCTGCTTGCTTTCGTCCATATGTTCTTTCTGGTGTCATGGTGGTAGGACGGGGTCTCAAACCCGCCCCGGCAAATCAGCGTGCCGACACGGTTATGGTTTGACGGCTATTGATAATTTGTGACATAGTTGCTGCCGTAAGGGGAGGGGGCAGGGAACTTTTGTCCCACACTCCCGTGAGTACGCCATGATCGTTCCCTGCCCCTCTACGTTCCCTGCAGACCCATTCGCCTCATCTCAAAAGTGGTTACTTGGCGGTGATTGAATGACCGAGTAGGATTAGAGTATTCCGCAACATGACACCGCAACTGATGCAATTAGCCAGCTTTCGGGAGTTTTGTGACGCTATCGAGGCACAGTGGCCCCTCTTTCTTGAAAAGCGCACCGAGTGGCTCTTGCAGGAGGCGCGTTACGGCCATGCGGCGGAGAAAGTCGCCGAAAGCATTTTGGCCGATTTCTTTACGATCCCCCTCAACTGGCAGATCAGCGATTTGAACAATCAGATCGGGTATGCCGATATGGTACTCACCAAAATGGGGATTAAGCGCCTGGTCGTTGAGGTAAAGCGGCCAAACTCCCTTTCCTGGGACCAGCCGTCGCTTGAACGTGCCCTTACGCAAGCCAGGGGCTACGCGGAAGAACAGCGGGTATCGACGATCGCTGTGAGTGACGGCACGTTATTTTATGCGGCGGATATTGTAAACGGCGGATTGAAGCACCGTGCTCGGGTGCGCCTTGATCACGCAGTCCCATGCATGGACGCCTACTGGGTCAGCGTGGACGGCATCTACCGCGTCCCGGAGAAACTGGCCGAAAACAAAATCGCTGAATCAGCCATTGTTTCCCCGGTATGTGTTGAAACGGTGCCGGAGGTAAGCGCCGCAGAGGCGGTGGCTCCCCTCCTCCACCCCAAGTACCAGCGGCCGGCGGAATGCTTTGCCTACGTTGGGGACGCTCGGAACCCACACACCTGGAAATTACCGTACCGCCTTCCCAACGGCGCGGTGGATACGAAACATTTGACGGGAGCTATCCGGTCGGTGATCAGCAACTATCGCGGCACCCGCGTGCAGATCCCAGAGAAGGCTGTGGCCGATGTACTGGTGCGATTAGGCAAGGCAGTTGCCGAGATCAGCAAAATGCCGGGGCAGACATCCAGTCCTCCGCAGACTTATCAGCAACTTCACGACGTCCTTCGGCAGATGGATCGGCTCACAGAGATATTCCCGTCTGTGTTGTAGGCTTTGAATTGGAGCATCTCCGTGCTTTCAACAGTCGGCCAGCTTTATTGTCGAAAAACCTCTGGATTCGGAAAGTCTTCGTAACCGGCATACATCACGTACCCCACATAATCGACATAGGGAACAAATCCCGCGCGCGAAGCATGTGGCATGAATGGTGCCTGCCGCCGACTTTTCTTCGATAGATGGGTGATGAGACGATTCTTGTTTCGTACTTCGCCAAGGTAATACCCATCGGCACCATAGACCTCATCGCCCTGAAATTGACCAACATGTCGGCCATAGTGGGTCCATAGACTATCGCCGTCGCGATAGCCGAAGCTTTTCCCGTCCCATGTCCATATCCATTGCATGGTCAGATCTTCTTGGTTGTTGATGCCCGCCGCTGTTCGCCTACGGGCGCAAACGCTTTTCCTGGGGCAACTTTAGCACGACGGAGTTCGTCAGCGGTCGCCTTCGCCTGCTTGAAGAAGCCAGTATCAGCCTTGTACTGTTCCACGACCCACTCCACAAACAGTTGGGTATATCGCGTGGCAGCATGATGTTGCTTGTAACAGAAATTAGGATTCTCATCGATGTGGTGTGCTTGCCGTACGCACTGCACGTGAAACGCTTTGATCGGCCCCGCACCCTTCAGCCGTTTGTTGAGTTCTTCCACAACTTCTTTTTGTCGAAACGGATGGGTGGTATCAATTGGAACGCGATAATAGGCCGGAGCCGAGGAATCATTGACTAAGTGCGCTGACGCCTGCGGGACCGATGCCGGTACGATCTGTATGTGTGATCCGGCCGGTGCCTCCACGACCTTAACGATTCCTTCCAGCCAGGACTTCCGCAACTCCTCGACTCGCCGCTCGATAAACCAGCGCAGGTCGTCAGCGTTACCCGGTTCGCTTTTTGCGCCGTGCCGGAAGTATACTGTGCCGGCAGAAAAGCTCGTCTTCTGCTTCGGCTTGTCTGCTCCAGTATCGTATGTTCCTGGTTTCACAAACACGATCGGGGCGGCGACAGTTTTGACCACGATTCCGAAGAGATTGGACGCTATGGCGACGAACTCAAAATTCGCGAACTGCTGACCGGTGTACTTGTAGAGTTTGTTTGTCAGGTCGGCAGGGTCAAGATCAGCAAGAGAGGCCGCGTCGAAATCCGCCAAAGCACCAGAATCCTCTACGCCTATGATGATAACGCCTCCACCCGAATTCGCCAGTGCAACGACATCTTTGAGAATTTCTAGCCACTCGCCCGACGACCTGGGATTGAAGGACGCTTTGTACTCGACTGTCTCCGATTCGCAGCCATGCTCAATTGCAGCTTGAAGGTCTTCTTTCTGCATGTCTTTGACTGGCACCGCATGCTGTCGCTTTTAGCATAGTCAAGTGCGGCGCATTGTAAAGAGTATCTTCTGCAGCATGATAATTATCCATAATCAGCCACCAGCAGGCCCGGTGATTGGTACAACCCGGGGAACCCTTACGACAGTGATCCCGTTACGTTCTTGCCGTTCTCCTGATCGCCTAAGATCTCTTTCCGCAGCTCAGCAAGTCGTGCTGCGTCCTTCTGGGCGCGCTCTTCTGTCTGCTGTCCTTGTTTGCCTTCCCGCTCTTCGCGGAGACGCGCGAGGGCTGCTTCGGTCGATCCTTTCATGGCTTCAAGGTGCATAAACATTTTGATCGCATCCGTTTCGAGTGACCTGCCGATGAAATCAGCTTTATCCCTTGCCTGGTCCACCTTTTTGCGGACCATCTCGCCGGCAAATTTCTCGCG
>JAKASH010000469.1 GCA_021828225.1 Acidobacteriota bacterium
CCACCTGCGCACGGTCGGCAGGCTTCTTCAGGTCGGCGGCAAAGCTTTCCTTGTTGCGATTGATGGAGTGGAACAGCGTGCTGTCGCCATCAAGTTCAAGGTTCGAGATGTAGAGCTGCCGGCACAGATCGCCGCTGCCCGGACGTTCGATCTTGACTACCCTCGCGCCAAGATCAGCCAGCCGAAGAGCGGCCGATGGGCCGGCCAGAAACTGGCTCAAATCCAAAACGAAGAGTCCTTCCAGTGGTTTCATCTTCTTTTCTTCCTATCGCTGAGTTTCTTCCTGTTGCGAATCGCGGTAGAGGCGATCCATCTGCTCGATCACCGCAGAGGGATTTCCTCCGAATTGAAGATAATGTTGAACCGCCGGCCCCGCCTTGTCCTGGAAATCAAGATAACCGTTATAGCGTGGCCGCAAGTACGCTCGATCAAGCGCCGGAAGCGTGCGCTCGAAGAAACCGTTGCTCGCCTTGTTGATCTCTGTGTCTTCCCATGCCAGCCGGTGTCCCGGCTGCCCTCCGCTCTCAAAATAAAGCGTCCGCTGGCACTCGCTGCCGGCGACAAAGCGGGCGTATGCTGCGGCTTCCTCCCTGTGCTGGCAACCGGCGGAGATGGCCAGGCCCGTTCCTCCCAGCGTCGAGCGGAGCTTGCCCTTTTCCTCGTAACGGACCAGGTCGCCAAAATGGATCAGATGCTTCGCGTAGCCGGGGCGCGAATAATTCGAGTACCCATAAGCAAAAGGACAATAAGCGATCGAGTCGCCAGAAGCCATTGCCTCGTGGGTCGCAATCGGATTCCAGGAAAAACATTCGGCAGGGCAGAAGCTGAGAAGCTCTCTCAGCATGGACAGCGCCTGAACGCCGGCATCGTGGCGGACCACCTGATTCGCAGTTGCGAAAAGATCTTCACCAAGAGCCAGGCAGAGCATGTAGAAGTTCATCAGGCTGTCGATCGGAACCGCCGGCAAAGTGACGGCGCCACGCTTGGCCAGTTCGATCAGTTCATCCCAGGTTTCGGGAAGCGCAATCCGGTGCCGGTCAAGCAGGTCTGGGCGGCAGGAACTCACGGGAGTGGCGGCGTCGATCGCCAGCGCCCACTGGTGCCCGTCGTAAGAATAGCTTTCGTGCGATTGGCCCACCGAATGGCGGGCTTGGTCGGCAAGAAACGACTGCGGCAGGTATTCGTCGAGCGGCAGCAGCGTGCCATGAGCCGCGGCGTTGCCGACGAACGGATGATCAATTACCAGGAGATCAAATTCTTCCGCCAGCCTGTTAATCGGCAAATCGCCAAATTCCTGAAGCGAGCGCTTTTGCCAACTGATCTCGATCTGCGGATGGAGTTCCGAAAAGCGCTGCGCCGTCGCCACCATGGGCAGATACCCGCGCGTATGGTTCCATGTGATTCCCCTCAGTCTGACGGCGGGACTGGTCATTCGTATGAAATCTTCGTGGCGCCTGAGGCGCTGGATTGATAGGCGGCCTCGACTACGGCCATCGTCTGGAAGGCATCGTCAACCGAAGTGGGCAGTTCGCTGGAAGAGCCTTCCACAAACCGCATGACGCTTGCCATTGTTCCGATAAAAGCATCGGGAAACCAGGTCCCCTTCAGCTCCACGCTTCGCCACTGTGTCGGCTCGCCCTCGTTAAGAATACAGTATTCAAAATTGTCCGGCAGGCCTTCCGGGTAATTCAGATTTACGCCGAGTTGCGCCTTGATGGCTCCGCGCTCGCCTTCCCACTTGACGTAGCTTTCCTGGTGGCGCGGCCCGAATTCGTGATGGTGATTCGCCGCGATGCCGGCCATCACCGAGTCGCCATAATCCAGAATGATGTTCGATCTCGTGGCTGCCAGGCGCGGCGCCTTCGGATGTTTCAGCGACTTCGCATAAACACCCGCGGGATTTCCCAGAAAAGAACGAATCAAGTCGAGATAGTGGATGCTGTGATAAAGAATCTCAACCCGCGGGATGCCTTCCAGAAACGTCCACAGATGCCACGGAGTGTATACCGTCACCCTGAAATCCATCTCGCAGACTTTTCCGATCAGGCCCTGGTCAATCAGGCTGCGGGCTGCCAGCGCCAGCGGAGCATATCGCAGTTGAAAATTGATAGCTGCCTTCAGCTTCTTCTTATGGCAGAGGTCGCGGATTTCGCGGGCTTGCTCCAGATTCTCGCCCATCGGCTTCTGGATCAGAACTCCCGCGCCGTCCGGGAGACTGGGCAGGACGTCAAGGATTGCCGCGGCGGGCACGGCCACATCAAAAATCGCCTTGCCCCGGCCAAGGTCCACCGCCTCGCCCAGCGACCTGCAGACGCGCCCCACCTCGAAAGCGCTCGCCAATGCCTCCGCCTTGGCAGGATCTTTGTCGTAAATCGCGCGCACCTTGAATCCGGCTTTGCGGTAGGCGGGCAGGTGGGCGTCCTTGACAATCCCTCCTGCGCCGATAAGGACGATGGGCGCCGGGGATTCCGGCATGGGCGGTTTCTGGTTGATCGATGGTTCTCTCATAGGCAGCCTCAATTTTATTGGCAAAATGTGTTTTTGCAAATAAAATATTCATGTTCAATGGAGAAAGTGTCCCGCCGAAAATCAGCCGTTTATTCCGCCCCGGCGCTCGAGAAGGGCCTCGACATTCTCGAAGCTCTGGCCTCGACGGAAGCGCCACAGTCGCTCTCTGACCTGGCGCACGCTCTCGGCCGAAGCAGCAGCGAGTTGTTCCGGGCGTTGAGCTCGCTTGAAAAGCGCGCTTATGTCATCAAAGATTCCTCCGGCCGTTATCGCCTTTCGCTGAAACTCTATGAACTTGCGCATATCCACCCGCCCGTCGAGCAACTCCTGAGAGCCGCGGAAGAGCCCATGCGAGTTCTGGCGCGAGCCCTTCGACAGTCCTGCCATTTAAGCGTGCTGAGCCAGGAAAGATTGCTGGTGCTGGCGGAAGCCGGAAGTCCGGAAAAAGTACGCCTGTCGATCACCGTCGGATCGAGTTTTTCTGCAACGCGCACCGCCTCCGGCAGGCTTCTGCTGGCCAGGCTGCCGGAGGCAGAGCGCCGGCAATTCTTGGAGCGGGACGCAGACTTTCGCAAGCAAAGTGGTGCCCAAAAGAAAAGAATGCGGGCGGCACTGGGGAGGATCAGGAAAGCCGGCTACTCGACGGCTGAGAACGAATCCTACATGGGGATTCGCGACATCGCGGTTCCGGTGGGCAACACAAGAATCGGCCTGGCCGCCGCTTTGGACGTATCATTGTGGATTGTTCCGGGCAAACGATTTGAGATCAGCGAGGTTCTGGGCGCCTTGCGAAGCTGTGCAAGGAGCATCACGCAATCGATGGGGGTGACGCAGCCATGAAATCGGTCTTTTTTGAAGATTATGTTGAAGGCTCGACGCGAACCACCGGCGGGAGAACCATCACCGAAACGGACATTGTTCTTCACGCTGGACAGACGGGCGACTTCTACCCTCATCACATGGACGCCGAATGGTGCAAGTCCCAGGAGTTCAAGCAGCGCATCGCCCACGGGACATTGATCTTCAGCGTGGCCGTGGGCATGACCGCCGGAGAAATCAATCCGGAGGCTTTTTCCTATGGCTACGACCGCCTGCGCTTTATCAGGCCCGTTTTTATTGGCGACACTCTTCACGTCAGGGTGACGGTCAAGGAAAAGCGCGATTACCCCAAGCGGCCGGATCACGGAATCGTGGTTGAACTCTGCGAAGTTTTTAACCAGCAGGAACAGTTGGTGCTGGTCTGCGAGCACCTGCTCCTCACCCGAAGAAAACAGACAAACCCTGCCTGGGTATGATCTTCAAAGGTACGCCTGCCTCTGAGTCCGGCCGCGACACCCGAAATACAAGCCCGCAATTCAGGCTGAATCGGCGATCTCTAACGGCTGC
>JAKASH010000470.1 GCA_021828225.1 Acidobacteriota bacterium
ATCGCTGGCGCATGTGGCGACGGCGCCGGTGACCACCACGGTGGGTCTGCTTGGCGGCACGCTGGTCGCCATGTGGAATTACATGGGATGGGACAACGCCTCCACCATCGCACGCGGCGTGGAACGGCCCGAACGCACTTACCCTCGGGCCATGTTCGTATCCGTCGCCCTGGTCGCATTGACCTACCTTCTGCCGGTGCTGGCGGTATACGTCACGGGCCTGCCGTCTTCCGCATTCGAGACCGGTTCGTGGGCGGATGTGGCGGGGCTGGTGGGCGGCAACTGGTTGCGTGCGTTGCTGGTGCTGGGTGGAATGTTGAGCGGATTTGGCACGTTCAACGCGCTGGTGATGAGTTACTCCCGCTTGCCGCTGGCCATGGCCCAGGACGGAATGTTGCCGCGCGTCTTTGCGAAGGTACATCCGAAAACCAAAGCTCCGTGGGTGGCTATTTTGGCCTGCACGGCCGGCTGGGCGCTATGTCTGGGCCTCGGCTTCGAAAGCCTGGTGACGCTCGACATCCTGCTCTATGGGGCCAGTCTGGTGCTTGAGTTTGTCGCGCTGGTCGCTCTCCGCATCCGCGAGCCGAAGCTGCACCGGCCCTTCCGTGTGCCAGGTGGCCTCTTTGGCGCAATCCTCGTGGGCGTATTCCCAACCTTCCTGCTGACTTTCTCGCTGGTCCGCAGCTCTCGCGAAGAGGTGTTTGGCATGAACGGGCTGACTTTCGGCGTGCTGGCTATTCTGGCAGGATTCTTCCTGTACTACGCAACCTCACCGCTGCGCCGGCGGCATTCAGAATCAATTGTGGCGGAGAATTCTTCAGGAACTTCCATTCCACCGGCATCGTAGATTCTTCCTCGATGCAATAAAAGCGTCTACGCGCAGACTATTCGTAGCGCAGCGCCTCAATGGGGTCCATGCGCGAGGCCTTGCGGGCGGGATAGTATCCGAATACGATGCCGATCGCCGCAGAGAACAGTACGGCGATCAGGATGGATTCCAGAGGAATGCTGGTGGGCCAGCGCATCATGTCGGTCACAACTCTTGATCCGACCACGCCCAGCACAACTCCCATCGCACCGCCAATCAGGCTGAGCACGATCGCCTCGCTCAGGAACTGCCTTGCAACGTCCTCCTCCGTAGCTCCGACAGCCATGCGCACGCCGATTTCACGGGTACGCTCCGTTACCGAAACCAGCATGATGTTCATGATGCCGATGCCGCCCACCAGCAGCGATACGGAAGCAATGCTGGCCAGCAGCAACGTCATCACGCGGCTCGATTGCGCCTGTGCTTCGGCGAGCGCATCAGAACTCCTGATGATGAAGTCGTCTTCTTCGTTGACCCGCAGCCGGTGCCTCTCGCGCAGCAAAGCGCCAATCTGCTTTTCGGCTATCGGGATGACATCCTGCGACGTCGCGGAGCACATGATGTACTGCAGCCAGTCGATTCCCGAGAGTTTCCTCTGGACCGTCGTGTAGGGCATCAGAATGGTGTCGTCTTCATCCTGGCCGAAAGGCGACTGGCCCTTTGGAGACAGCACTCCGATCACCGTAAAAGGAAGGTTGCCGACGCGAACGGTCTGGCCCACCGGGTCCTGGTTTCCAAACACATTCTGCACCACGGTACGCCCGAGCAGGCAGACGTTGGACGCCGCATCCACGTCACGGACCGAAAAGTTGCTGCCTTCGGCGACGGGCCAGCGCCGGATCGAGAGATACTCCGGCCCGACCCCGCGCGCCTGCGTGAACCAGTTTTCACTTTCATGAACAACCTGAACCGCCGCCCCAACGCCCGGCGATACCGCCTTGACCAGGTCGATCTGGTCCTCGATCGCTTTGGCGTCCCCGAGCGTCAGCGTCTTGGTGGCAATCGCCCCCATCCGCACACCGCCGCGGGTCACACTGCCGGCAGAAATAAAGAGGAGGTTGTCGCCCAGGCTGCGGATCTGTTCCTGGACCTGCCGGGAGGCGCCCTCGCCGATGGCGACAGTGCAAATAACTGCTCCCACCCCGATAATGATTCCCAGGATGGTGAGCGCGCTGCGCATCTTGTTGCGCACCAGCGCTCGCATCGCCACGCGAATGATCGGCCCGATTTCCATCGAAGCACCCGCCCGGCGGTACGGTCAGCGGGCCAGTTCCTGCCTGCCTAACCGTCTGGTTAACCGCCAATAGAACATACGAGCGAGGCTGTGCCGGGGTTACTACCGGGGATGACGGCTTGAACCACACTCCGGTTCGGTGGCTTAGTCATGTCCAATCTTGCAGTTATAGGCGGCGTATTAAGTAGATTTAGACCCAAGACGTAAGGGCCTCGATTCATCGGGGCCGTTGGCAGAGCCGTGTTCCAAAAGGTTTAGCTACTGAAGCCTTAGAGCTTCTTCTCCGTCACACTCTCAAGATGGGTTTCGGGCACCGGACGGCTCAGGTACACATTGAAGTCGCGAACGCTTTCGAGTTCAAAAGCCTCCCCGCCCGCGCCGGGCTGCGTCTTGATGTGGATAAAATCCGCATGCTCGACATCGTCGAGAATAAATGCGGGCCGGGAGTCCTGCTTGATCGTGCGAACCTCGACATCGCTCACCTGGAGGCCTTTCACGTGCCGGATAAAGAACCCGTAAGCGGGCATGGGACCGAACATCGTAGGCTCGGGATAACCATCGGCCTTCTCCGGAGGTTTGATCGCAGCATCTTCGCTGGTACCACCGCCCTCGCTGAGAATAATGATATTGCTCAACCTTACATCCTCAATTTCATGGCCGGGAATACCGCTCAGGATGGAACAGAACCGTCCGGAGGTATGGGACACAACGATGTTGCTGATGTTCACGTGCCGCAACTGGCCGATCGGCCTTCCCTGGGGACCACGCATCCGGCTGCCGAGCCGCATGAAGATGGGCAAGTCGGCGATGTGGCGCATGGTCACGTTGCTGACCGAAACGTCTTCGAGCAGTGCGCCGTCCACGGTCTCCAGCGCCAGTCCACGGCAGCCGTCAAAGACACAGTTCGAGATCGCGATGTTCTTGAACCCGCCATTCGACTCCGTGCCGCACTTGATCCGGCCGGTGGGGAAGCGCCGCTCGCCCGGAGGGAAATGCTTGAAAGTACCGTTGAGCACGGTTCCGAGTTCATACATGCCGGTGACAAAGCAATTGGAGGCCGTCAGATTCTCAGTCGACCGGACGTAGCCCAGCGCGTAGGAGCTTTTCAGGCAGATCCCGTCATCCCACGGCGAGTTCACCGTCATATTCGAAAGCCGCACGTTGTGACAGCAGTCGACATCAATGCCGTCGCGGTTCGTGTCAATGATAATGTTATCCACTGTGAAGTTGTCGATGCCGGTCGCGAGAATGCCGAAGTGTCCGCCCTGCAGGATGGAAATGTCGCGGATCGTAACGTTGTGGCATTCTTTCAGGCTGATGGTCTTGTCGCCCACCCCCGGATTTTTCTGGCCGGGACCGCGGGTCAGACCTTTGCCATAGATAAGCCCGGGGCCGAGGATCGAAATGTTCTCAAGCCCCACACCCCACAGCAAGGCGTTGTGCCAGTGGCGGTGTCCATAATCCTCATAGTGGTGCGCCGCCGGGTCCGGCTCCGCCGCATCGTAATGGCCACTCGATCCGGTCTCACCGGCCAGAATCGTGGCGCCGCGGTCCAGATACAGCGCAACGTTGCTCTTGAGGTGAATCGAATAGCACAGATAAGTGCCTGCCGGGAAGAGCACCGTTCCGCCGCCCGCGCGGGCAGCGGCTTCAATCGTTTTGTTGATTGCCGGGGTATCGACTGTTTTGCCGTCTCCAGTGGCTCCCATTGCCCGTACGTTGAACACTCCAGTTGTCGATGGATCACCTGCGCCGCCGTGCATTTGCCCTCCGCCAGGAAGGCCA
>JAKASH010000471.1 GCA_021828225.1 Acidobacteriota bacterium
CACGACACGGGCGATCGTTCGGAACGCTGTGAGCGTGCCGTGTAAAAGTTCGAAAAAGGTGAGATTAATTTCTTTATGCTTGTGGAAGAAAGTGAGCGAAAAAATGAGGTTGCTCATATACGCCAGCGTCGAAGCCATCGCCGCCCCAACAAATCCATATCGCGGCAGCAGCAGATATAGCGAGAGGACCGTAACAACCACCGCAAGGCCTTCTGCATAGGAAGGCAGTATTGGATGATTTAGCGCCCGTGCTCCGCTGAAGAGGACCTGGCTAAGTCCAAGCGCGATCGAGCCAGGGAGAAGAAGCCGGCATGCAATCACCGCCGGAGCGAAAGAAGGGCCGAAGGCGAACGGGATAAGCCACGGACAGATGACATATAAAACAGCACAACCGGCCACCAATGCTATAAATGTCGCGCCGAAAGATTTGGCAATGATTTCTTTGGTCTGGCTGCCACCCAAATTGGATCCGGTGGAGAACGTGACGATCCCGGCAGCCTTTGGAAAGAACCCTACCGACATCGCTACCGCCACGGCCACAACGTAGAGGCCCAGGTCGCGTGGCGGCACAAACAGGGAAAGAAGGAGCTGGTCCAACCGCTGGTTTACATGAGAGGCCAGGCTTCCGAGTTGAGTTTTCCAGCCAAAATTGAACAAAGACTTGCACGATTTAAAGTTCCACGCCCAGCCAGGGCTGTGTCTGCTGACGACAATCCAGAAGCTGCAAGCGCTTACCACCAGCAAGGCTCCGATCTGGACGCCTAACACGTCAGCGACGGACGGCCTGTTCGCGAGATACAGTCCCAGCAGTCCAAAACCGTATAAAGAGGCGCTCAAGTTCCGAAGCAAACTGAAATATCCAACGTCGAGCGTACCTTGCAGAAATCCATTGGGAAGCGCAGTCAACCAGATCAGCGGGACAAAAACCAGAAAGACAAAGGCCAGGTGGCGGACCTGGGGTGAGTATAGATGGAGCGCCCAGGGAATGACCCAGAGTCCCGCCAGCACGGCGCACGCCGAAAGAAACAGTCCAGCCACGAGGCTTGCCGTCCACACTTCCGAAATATCAAAGAATTTCCTCCCGACGTGGAAAACAATGGACTGGTCCATTCCCATCGAGAAGAGGAAGGCCAACAGCATCGGCCAAAGAATGATGGCCGCTAGTTCTCCGCGCCCCTGTGGCCCCAGAAGGCGCGCAGCCAGCACGCTTGAGAGGGCGCCGAATCCCAGCACGCCGGCTTGCCCTGAAACAGTGACTGCAAAGTCTCTGCTAAACCGCGATGGCAAGAAACGTGATTTCAACTCAAGCATCGATACGGAACCCCAACACCACTTTCAACAGGCTTGAGCGTGTCCTCGCACGCCTATCGGACTTCCTCCACCCTTTTTGTTGGCTGGCAACGGCCTGGTAGGTCGCCAGGGTCTGTCGCGCCGCCCGACTCCAGTTGAATTGCTGAGCTCGCACCCGCGAGAGGCGTGCGCGCTCGTTCCATTTTTCCCGATTTTCCAAAACACTTGCGATAGCGGCAGCAATCGCCTCGGGGTCATCCATGGGAACCAGGTCGCCTGCGTTGCCTATAAGCTCGGCCAATGCAGGGATATTAGACGCGATAACCGGCACCGAAAAGGCCATGGCTTCACACACCTGCAAGCCAAAGCCCTCGTAAAACGAGATGTCGACATAAAGGTCAGCCGCTGCATAAAGACAGGCCAGTTCCGTTTCATCCACGTAGCCACGAAAAACCGTCGAGTCCTCAATCCCGAGCGCGATGCAGAGCTGTTGCAGCCTGGACCGGGTAACATGTCCTGTCCCGCAAATGACGAGCTTGTGGGGAACCCGGCGCCGCACTTTACCATAGGCTTCAAGCACGGCCTGCACGTTTTCACGATTGTCGCCTGTGGCAAAAGTCAGGATGTACCCGTCCTTTGCTCCGAGTTCTTCACGGACTTTGTCATGCCGCACACTCCCGCTTCTCTCCAGAAGTTGAGGTTCCGCAGCCCCGTGGGCAATCGTTACTCTTTCGGGGTCAACTGGGTACAATTTTAAGAGATCATTCCTTGTTGCCGCTGAAGCCGTAATGATCGCGTTCGCTTTTTCGATCGACCGTGCAAACATTCTTTCGTTCAGCACACGGCTAAGGTACTCGTAAAGGGCTACATGCCTCTCGATCCGCCATCTGATTTGGGGAATTTCGTGCACTGTAACGACAAACGGATAGGGACATTGCATCGAGCGCCCTTCGGAAGGAAAATGAATGATATCGAATCTTTCGCGCCGCAGAATCTTGCGGAATTGGACCAGCTTCCAATATAGATTCGTGCAGAAGTTGATTTGCCGGGGTTGGAAATTCTCCTGTTGAGGCAACACAACAGGACCAACTTTGCGGTCAATAAAGACGTGGTATTCATTGGATTGGTCGATCTTGGCAATCTCCGCGAGCAGATTCCTCAGGTATCGGGCTGCTCCTTTAGGCTTCGGGGTGAAAATGGTGCCATCGATAGCGATGCGAAGCATGATCTGGATATCTCGTGGGCCAGCCGGCCCATTCACAAGAGAAATATCACCTCACTGGAGAACGAAGAACAATTCATATACGGCGGCGAATTCGAGTCTTTCGGGGAGGCCTACTTCCCTGCGTAACCCCGGTGGTTCCAATGTGTTTGCTTTGAAGCCTCTCGAATGTGGCCACGGGAAGAGGACCAGAAGATGACTTGGAAACGCGATTCTCCGGTGCGACGGCCTCTTTGAATATCCGGCAACCATGTTTCGGGGCCGGGCTGTCCTTGGAGTTCTATCGAGGAACTGTGCCAACGCTTCACGTCCTGGCATACGCTAAGATCTCATCTGCTTGATCAACCGTTGCACCAGAAATGGGCTCAAGGGTGTATCCCAGAGACTGCAAAAGTTCACAACACTGGCGGTGGATATCTTTTCCGTGCGTCGCCAAGAAAATGGTGGGCCTGTTCGCAACAAGGACTGACATCCCTCCGAGAAGAACCTTCCATTCCGCGCCCTCGACGTCGATTTTCATGTGAGTGGGGAGAGGCACCTCACCGCGAGAAACCAGCTTATCGATGGCCACAACCCTCGTCCGGAACCCTCCCTCCTTGGAAAGATGACCCATTGAGTTGTTGGGTCCGGCATCGAATAGACAATCTCTGTCGGCGTCTGATACCGCAGCTTCCATAACCGTAACATTCGTGACTCGATTCATCTGTAGGTGGGATTTCAAGTAACGAAGGTTTCTGGGGAGCGGTTCAAACGCCACGACCTTACCCCGGTCTCCCACGAGAACTGAAGCCAGCAGTGTATAGAACCCAACGTTGGCTCCGAGGTCAAACACAACGCTGCCTTCCTTCACACTGAGCTCAAAGGCCAGACGCTTGTGGTGCTCGTAGCTTCCAAGCCAGCAACCATGATTGCTAGCCCCCACTTTCCACTTCACACCTCTGAGTCTGCCCTGCAAAATTGGTACTGTCATATTCCTCGGCAGACCCCTGAGCGGGAGGCGGGCAACTCTCCCCCAAAAAGATTTCTCTGGAATCGCCGAGAAGTTTATTCCCCCTGGCGGCATTTTCTCCCATGAATCCGTAAGGTCGATGTTCCGAGACAAAATGCAAACCACGCGGCGTTAGCGGGAATGTGCAGATTGAAATCAGAAAGGCTGTGAACCAGCAGCCCGCAACAGCCAATGCCCGCGCCCAGTTGAATCGCGCCCGAAGCCGACTGCAGGCATTCGCGCAGATTTCCGAATGCCGAGTGAAAGAAGATCCCCACGGCGGCAAGCATAAGCAGACCTCCTGCGACTCCGCACTCGGCCAGCGCCTCAACGTAATCGTTGTGGGCGTGGTCCCAGACCAGATCGCTCGCAAAGCTCTGATACTGG
>JAKASH010000472.1 GCA_021828225.1 Acidobacteriota bacterium
GATCTCATTCCACTCTACTTCCGTCTCGGCAGCCAGTTCATGCCCGCACTCTATGAAGGCTCCGCTCTCTACATGCCGAGCGCGCTGCCGGGCATCTCGATGACGCAAGCGGTTTCGCTGTTGCAGGAACAGGACCGCATGATCCGTTCCTTCCCCGAGGTCGCGACAGTGTTTGGCACCGTTGGCCGCTCCGACAGCGCCACGGACAACGCTCCTCTCGATATGTACGACACCACCATCATGCTGAAGCCCCGCAAGAACTGGCCCGCAGGCATGACCTACAAAAAGCTGATCCACGATATGGACGAGAAGCTCCAGTTTCCCGGCCTGACCAACACCTGGACCATGCCCGTCGAGAACCGTCTGGACATGGAGCTGACCGGCATCAAGACAGCAGTTGGGATCAAGATTCAGGGGCCCGATCTGGCCCGCATTCAGGATATTGGAGCACAGATGCAGCAGCTCCTGTCCGGAATGCCCGAGACCAACTCCGTCTTTGCGGAGCGTGTTTCCCAGGGCTTCTATCTGAACGTGGATGTGAATCGGCCCGAGGCAGCGCGCTACGGCCTGACCGTCGCCGATGTGCAGCAGGTCATTACCTCGGAAATCGGCGGAGCGGACATTGTCGAGAATGTGGAAGGCCGTGAGCGCTTTCCAGTCGCCGTACGCTATCAGCATACCTTCCGCGACGATCCGGCCGCCTTATCGCAGGCATTGATTCCAACTCCTACCGGCGAGCAGATTCCAATCGGCGAAGTCGCCCGCGTGTACTTTTCTCGCGGCCCCACCATGATCCGCGACGAAGACGGCGCTTTGACCGGATACGTTTATCTCGATCTGAAAACGCACAACTACGGTGGATTTGTAGGCCATGCGGACCGGATATTGAGTCGAAAATTGGCGCTCCCCGTGGGCTATACCTGGCATTGGGCTGGGGAATATGAGTTTGAAATGCGCGCCAAACAGCGCCTCAAAATTATTCTTCCCATCGTCTTTTTTGTTATCTTCCTGCTGCTCTATCTCGTCTTCAAATCTGCCACTGAGGCCGCGGTGCTGATTTTTCCCACCTTCTACGCCATGTCTGGAGGACTGCTGCTGCAGTGGGCGCTCGGCTACAACTTCAGCGTCGCCGTATGGGTCGGCTATATCGCGCTATTCGGCATCGCAGTCGAAACCGGAGTGGTGATGGTGGTGTACCTGGATGAAGCATTCCAGCGCCGCCTCGCTCAGGACTCCGCAATGACGGAAGCCGGTTTGGAGCAGGCCGTCATTGAAGGCGCGGTGCAGCGCCTGCGGCCCAAGCTGATGACCGTAACGGCGGTCATCCTCAGCCTCGCGCCGATCCTCTGGGAAGCAGGCATCGGCTCGGATGTGATGAAGCCCATCGCGGCCCCGATTGTCGGCGGGATGATTACCTCGACGATCCACGTCCTGATTCTGGTTCCGGTGTTTTTCCTGCTCATCAAGCGCAGAACCCTGCGTCTAGGCCGGCTCGCCGGTAACACCAACCCGCAACGCCTGCTATGATCTCCTGCAGGCAGTGCCCGGTCCCTATGAGATCGTCACAATTCGGGTAGACTGTCCACACGGTCAGCGACAGAAATAAAGCGGGCAATTCGCAGGGAGGAAACCATGATAAATAAAGACACGAAGATCACTCGACGCAGCCTACTCAATTCTGGGCTTCTTCTTGCCGCTGCTCACACGCCGCCCGCCAGCGCTGCGTTTGCGCTTGGAGCCGCTCAGACGCAGTCGGCCACTCCTGCGCAGGCTGCCCCCAAGGCTGGACAGCGTGACCCAAGGCCCAACATCATCTTCATCATTGCCGACGACCTGCGACATGATGACCTCTCCTCCACCGGCCACCCGTATGCGAAGACACCGCATCTGGACCGGATAGCTCACGAGGGCGTGAAATTTAACAACGCCCGCTGCACCACACCGCTTTGTTCTCCCAGCCGCGCCAGCTATCACACTGGCCTCTATGTCCATAGCCATCGGATTGTGAACAACGATAGGAACGGCCAGGCGGAACTCAGTCATCGGCTGCCCACAGTCTCACGCATTCTCTTTAACGACGGCTACGAGAGCGCATTTGTAGGCAAGTGGCACATGGGATTCGACGACACAGTGCGCCCCGGCTTCGATTACTGGGTCAGCTTCAAGGCGGTGGGCCTCTACCAAAACATTATCTTCAACGTCAACGGCGTCCGCGAGCAGAAGCGTGGATACACGACCGACTTTCTCAATGAGTATGCCGTCAATTTCATTGAGCAACCGCACAGCAAGCCGTTCGTGATGCATATCGGACACAAGGCGCCGCATCTTCCATACCTGCCATCCCCGCAAGACGACGGACTCTACAAGGACGCGCCCTACCATGTACCGGCCATCGTTCCTGGCGATCTGGAAGGCAAGCCGGTTCTGCATATCAACCCGCCCCCGGTCGATGTGCTGCGTGTCGAGGGGGTCACGCCCGAACCCATGGAATCCAGGTTTGGCCGTCCCTCTGATCTCGCTTCCGTGACTCGCGACCGCGCGCGTTGCGTCGCTTCGATGGATCGCGGCGTCGGAATGATCTTCGATGCCCTGGAGCGCACCGGTCAGCTCGACAATACGATCCTCATCTTCACCAGCGATCATGGCTATCTCATGGGCGAGCACGGAATAAAGGAAGAGAAGCGATGGGCCTATGAACCATCCATTCGCGTGCCCATGTTGATGCGCTATCCGAAGCTGATTCCCGCAGGAAGCGAACGGAATCAGAACGTGCTCAATATCGATATTGCCCCGACACTGCTGGATCTGGCCGGAGTGAAGTCTCCCACGCCAATGCACGGAAGCTCATTGCTCCCTGTCTTCCGCAATTCCGACGCTCCATTGCGGGATTCTTTTCTGTGCGAATATTTTCTGGAGAAATTCGTCCCAGGAGTACCCGATTGGCAATCCGTTTCCCAGGGCAAGTGGAAGTACATACACTACCCGGCGCTCACTGGCATGGACGAGCTCTACGACCTTTCGGCGGATCCTGCGGAGGAGAAGAACGTAATCGGCGAGGCATCGAATCGCGAAGTACTGAGCCAAATGAAAAGTGAACTGAACCGCTTGCTGGCCGCGTCCCAGGCAAACTTGTCGATGGTCTGAGCCCGCCCGCGCGCCAGTCGTCATGGAGTGACCGGTCCACTACGCTAGCCGTGGGTTAGGCTGTGATTCTGGAAGGAAGCACAACTCAGAGCCACAAGCGGAGAGGAACCGGCCATGAAGGAAGAGGTACGATTTTTGGGATTGGATGTCCATGCCGAGACGATTGCCGTCGCGGTTGCCGAGTCGAATGGCAAAGTGCGCAGCGTGGGAACCATCCCCAACCGCGCGGAGTCGATACGCAAGCTGGTGAAGAAGCTTGGGCCTTTGGATCAATTGCAGGCCTGCTATGAGGCCGGCCCGACGGGCTACGTACTCTACTGGCAGTTGGCGGAGCTGGGAGTCAAGTGCGAGGCGATCACCCCAACGCTGGTTCCGAGGAATGCGAACGACCAGGTGAAGACGGATCGGCGGGATGCGGAGAGGCTGGTGCGTCGTTGCCGGTCCGGCGATCGGACGGCGGTATGGGTTCCGGACGAAGGCTCCGAGGCGGCGAAGCAGGATCAGTTGCGGGCGCGGCACCGGCTGAGCGAATTTCTGCTGCGCGCGCGCAGCGGCCGGCAGCCGGGATGAAGGCGTGGACGCTGGATACATGACCTGGTAGTGTCAAATCTTTTGTGTATGTATTAAACGTCCTGGTTGAAATTGCGTGATTGTTATGCGCAGCGGTTGAGGGCCTCTTTCCAGCCCTGCACGGCGTTCCATTTTCTGGCCAGGTTTCTCAGCGCCAGGTACAT
>JAKASH010000473.1 GCA_021828225.1 Acidobacteriota bacterium
CTCCGTTCACGAATAAAGCGGGCTAGTGAGCGTCTGCCCGTCAGGATTCGTGACTATTCAGAGCGTCGAGTATCAGTAACCACCATGTAATTCTCCCGCGAGAGGTTCTCATTAACCTAAATCCAAGTCCGAACGTGATGGCGTGTGACAGTCTCAATAGCACCCCGCGTCGAGGGCATATCTTTTACACCTCCCGTAAAGAAGTTCAGTTTCTGCTTCCCCGGAGTATGAACTCATGAAGATACTAAACGTTGTCGGAGCGCGTCCGAACTTTGTGAAGATTGCACCTCTTATCCACGAAATGCGAAAGGATTCCAGCATCACCCCCCTGCTTGTCCACACCGGACAGCATTACGATCGTGAAATGTCGGATTCGTTCTTCCACGACCTGGAAATTCCCCATCCGGATTACCACCTGCACGTGAAGCCAGGCAGTTCGGCTTCTCAGGTAAGCCAAATTATAGGCCGTCTGGAACCGGTCATGGTTCAGGAACAGCCGGACGTGGTGCTGGTGGTCGGAGACGTGAACTCCACTCTGGCTGGCGCTCTGACATCTGTCAAGATAGGAATCCCAGTCGTTCACGTGGAAGCAGGCTTGCGTAGCTTTGATCGGAGAATGCCTGAAGAGATCAACAGGGTGGTGACCGACGCCATTTCTGATCTTCTCTTTGTTACTGAGCCGAGCGGAGTGGGAAACCTGCTACGCGAAGGACGTCCTCGCAACCGGATTTTCCTGGTGGGCAACGTGATGATCGACACTTTAAAGCAGGCTCTGAGCCGGATAAAAGGCGTTCCCGTCCCTGTTTCGGAGGTTGCCTCAATCTGTCGAACACACTCATTACCGCCTCGTTATGCGGTCTTGACACTGCATCGGCAGGGACTGGTGGATGATCCTCTGCTCTTTGGAAAAATCTGGGCGGTTCTTAAAGAGATAGGAAACAGAATTCCGGTTATTTTCCCCGTTCATCCTCGAACTCAGCTACGCCTCCACGAGCAGGGGTTTCAATCTTCCGAGGATAACGGGAACGACAAACACTCTGGAGGCATTTTCATGATTCCGCCTCTGGGGTATTTGGAGTTCCTTAGTCTGCAGAGACAGGCCACTTTTGTATTGACCGATTCGGGCGGCGTGCAGGAGGAGACTACGGTGCTAGGAGTCCCTTGCCTGACCTTGCGCGAAAACACCGAACGGCCTTTGACCATAACCGAAGGGACTAACAAGATTGTCGGACTCGACGCGGAGCGAATCCGCCAGGAAGTGGAAAAGCTTCTGTCCGGGGAGGTGAAGCCGGGGCACGCTCCCAAATTGTGGGACGGGAAGGCTGCGGAACGCATTGTTAGAATCCTGTATCAGCACTACCAAGGAAGACGGGAAACCGGTTACAGTCGGAAAGATCCTCCGATACCAGCCATTGCTTCCTCCATGAATGTAACCTAAACACATGACGCTCCTGGATGCATTTATGGGGGGCTTTTAGCCTCCTAGTGTTGGCAGTCAGGGTGGTGTTGTGGACAGGGCGCTTCCTCAATAGGGATTTCGAGATGTTGTTGGAATAGATAATTCCTCTTCTAGTGAAGCATTCACTGTACAGGTATAAGGAAAGAATGATATCAATCTTGGCTAACGGAGGTCTAAATGACCAGAAAAATCCAGCTTTACACGGTTCTCGCGCTCGTTGGGACCTTTGTATTGGCCGCGATGACTGCGATTGGTGACCCAATCCCAGTGGGATCATTGACGGGGAGCAAGAATGCCACCTTGGACGGCCAGGCAGCGTTGCCTCACACAGCGCTATTAAACGGCGATAATCTGCAGGTCAATGACGGGCTTGCGATGGTCGCCCTGGACCAGGGAAATCGCATGGTCATGGGCCGTGACACGGAAGTCTCTTTTTCACGGGAGGAAAACGCCGTCACGGTGTCTCTCACTCATGGGACCATGTCACTCTACCATCCGAAAGCAAGCAGATCGTTTCGCGTAAAGGTCGGAGACGTGGTGGTGGCGCCGTTACAGGCCCCAAAAACGCTCGGTGAAGTAGCCATGGTTAACGGACTGTTGATGGTCACGGTCAAGGAAGGCACCTTACAGGTGGAAAAGGCCGGAACCTATCAACAGGTAAGTGCAGGCAAAACGATTACCATAGCGGCGCCCTCCGCTGGCACCCCATCATCCATGCCACAGCCGAATCGGGACCCGAAGCACACCCATAACGTCAGTCCGAAAACATCAGTACTCCTGGGAATAGGTCCCGAAGTAGGCGCCACAGCCTGGGCCATTTCGGCAGCTTCTTCGTCCGGCACGCCGGTCTCTCCTGTCGCCCCCTGATGTTTGCTTAAACCAATCCGCGGCTTCGTGAGGATTCTGCAAGTGGTATATGCCGGCGGTTTCCCCCAGTAGGCACAGCGTGAAGAAAAGCATGGCCACTACGGAACCGAGCCTAGGATACTTGTCGCAGCACAGACTTCCTCTCAAAGGCAAGAATCTACAGTGCAAGGCCAAGGCCCTGCGATTGTTCTTGGGAAGGTTGCTTGCGCCTGGCTTGATCCTGTTTCTGCTCCTGCCGATTCTCGATAGCGGCGCGCTTTGAGACCTCGCGGCTCAACTCCAGTCCGATGGCCTGCGCATTGTCGGTGTACATCCTGGCTTCGTTGCGGGCGCGGGAGATTGCGACATACGCAAAGCGCCTGTTCAAGAGCTTCTCGTGGGCGTAGCTCGTATCGACATTTATCAGAGCGCGGTCGGCTGTCACGCCCTGGCTGCTGTGGCTTGTGACCGCGTAGCCGTAATCAAGGTAAGGTGCACGTGCTTGCGAAGTGAGAATTCAACCTTGCGTCCCGAGTCGAGTTCAATCGTTAGCCTCCCACTACTGTGAATTTGCCTGATCGTTCCAAGCTCGCGATTTGCGATCCGGTGTTCGCGGTAGGGCGCCGTAAACTGAATGCGGTCGCCCACTGAGAACTTTCTCGCCGCTTCCTGATAGACGCTCACTCCCTGCAGTCGTGCGGGATCATAGGCTACCGCTTTCGGTTGCACAGCATACTCCCACGCAATGGCTTGCATCCTTGCTTCTGCATCCGAGATCTCATGAACGCGGCCTGATTCTGCGAGGCCTTGGACCGCCTCTCGCACCCGGCCTTGGGCAAAAGCCGCTCGACTGCCTGTTTCAACCCCGGATCGCGCTGCCGGATGATACGATTCAGCTCCGCTGTGAGCATTCCGGTCTCCTGCAATTGCTCAAAAGGCCGGCCGGCTTCCACCCCCTGGTGTTGCCGTACATCACCCACAAAGATTACCCGGTCCTGATCCCCGAGACGTCACAGGAATTCGTTTACTTGCTTGGTGCTTGCCAAGCTTGATTCGTCCACGAAATAAACCCGCCTTACCCCATCCTCTTTCCTCTCCCCCTGTGCCAGATAGTGCTGCAGCGTCCGGGAATGGATTCCCGCTTCTTCAAGCTGCCCGGCGGCCCGCGACGTCGGCGCGAAGCCTTCAACCTGATAGCCCTGACGTTCAGCCGCACCCCGAATGACTCGAAGCGCCGTGGTCTTTCCCGTTCCAGCGGCTCCCTGAAACCCTACGATCTGGTCATAGCTGCCCAGGATTTCCAGAACGGCCCTCCTCTGATCTCCGCTCAATTGCTTTATCCGGGCGCTCAGCGCCTCGCCCAACTGCTCACTCGCCAGCGGTTCGCGGAACAGTGACCTTCCAGCTTTCATGCGGGCAATATTGTCACGCTCAAGTTCCAGCATTCGCTGAGTCGTATAACTCCGTCCCTCACCAGTTAATACTACTACGTTAAGTCATGGTGATCGATTGCTTCTCCGAATATCACTGCCACAATACGCGCAATTTCCGGTCCAAGTGA
>JAKASH010000474.1 GCA_021828225.1 Acidobacteriota bacterium
CGTGTAAAGCGTCAGACTTTCGGCCCCTGAATTACGGGCAGCCTTCATGGCTGCTTCCAGGTTGATATGGTCAAACGTTTCCTGAGGTGGCATGTGGAATTCCCACTCCATCTTTCGGTAGGTCTTTTCCGGAGAAATGATTCCGGCCTTCTTGTAAGCGAGCTGCACTGCGGCCAAATTCGGGTAGGTGTCCTGCGTTCGCAATGAAGCGGCACGAGCATACGGAGAGGCGCTTGCCGCGCTTGCGATTTTTAGAAACGTTCGCCGATCGGTTTTCAATCCGTGTCCCTTCTGGTCGGGCGCGCGCGTTACGGCATACTAACTTTCCACCTTGACTCCATACCGCGCCGCAGTATTGGAAATTTGTTGCCAGGTTCCTTCGTCCACCGGAATGCCAAGCCGCTTCCGCCGAGCTCGCTCCCGCGCTTCCGGGTCGCCTGGAATCAGTATTTCGGAGAATCCCGGCGCCAGCTTGCTACTTTTCACGTACTCCACCAGGCCATCGACGTCTCGATCGAAAGCATCGACCTCACTGAACTGTTTGATGTCGATAACCGTTGCAAGAAAGCTGTTTCCAACGCGTGTCGCGGTCGGGCGGCTGCATCCTGCGCCGGAGATGGCACCGGCTAAGATGTCTGAAAGAAGAGCCAGACCAAAGCCTTTATGGCCGGCAAAAGGGAGCAACGAGCCCTCGGGCGGGCCGAAGAAGTCGGCAGGATTCGTGCTTTCCCGGCCTTTGGCGTCGATAATGCAGCCGGGCGGCACTGACTTTTTGCTATTCAGTGCGATGGTTACCTTCCCGCCGGCAATGGCGCAGGTAGAGATGTCGAGCAAAATCGGCTTGCCGCAAGGACGAGGAATTGCGATCGAGATTGGATTCGCAGAGAGCCGGCGCTCTCGCCCTCCCCAAGGAGCCACCAGTTTGCCAGCTCCATGGGTATTTACAAACATGACGGCTGCCATTCCCTGGCGAGCTGCGATGAGAGGATAATTGCCAGCCCGGCCGATATGGCTGCACTGCCGGACCGAGACTGTGGCCGCGCCCAGTTGGGCCGCTTTTTCCATCGCGATCTTCATCGCCTCCATGGCCATGACCTGTCCCCAGCCCCAGTCGCCGTCCAATAAGGCCGTCGCGGCGGTTTCCCTGATCACTCGGATTTGCGCTGTTGTGTTAATCAATCCCTTTTCCAGCCACGCGACGTATTGGGGCACGCGGACCTCGCCGTGGGAGTCGTGTCCGTCGAGGTTCGCCTCGACAAGCGATTCGGCCACGATCTGGGCTTGAGAAACTGTAGCTCCGGCTGCATGGAGGATGTCCGAAGCAAGGCGAGTCAGTTGAGCAGCGTTCAATGTTGGCACTGCAATTTAATCCCCCTCAAAAAGATGAAAGTAGGAATTCACTGGCATTTCTGATTTCGTCAGCAGTAACAGTCCGGCAAGATTGAGGCTTGGCACGCGATTCGTAATCGTTCCTAGGGTCCGCTGGAATTGCAGTTTCTCGTATCCGGGGTGTTCGGGGCTCAAGAGAAAAACCGACTTCAATTTTCCGCCATCATCAACGCGCACCCTCACGTCGCCTCCAGGGCTTGCGCCCGTAGCTGAAGCCCTCGTATTGGACATGACAAGCGGAACCACGTAATTGCCGCCAGGCACTTGAAAGATGTTCGCAGCCACATCCGGCGGAATCTCAAGCGCGTGCGCCTGCAAAACCCAGCGCCGCCCTCGAAGCCAGCTAAACAGCCGGAACCACTTCTCCGCAAACTTCCTTTCGTCGGGCGGGACAGCCTTTGGGGTTACTCCGTGGAGAAGCAATTGGCTGTATGCTACCGGCGTCGCCGGGCCCAGGGAGACAATGGGTTTGCCGGCAAGGCCGTAATACTGAATTATATTCGTGAGTTTGCGGTAATCCTTCCTCCACCCTCCCTCCGTCATCATGCCGTCCGCCAGCGATGCGAGTTCGGCATTATATGGACCGTTCCACCAGCAAACCTTTCCTTGCGTCCGGACCATGCGACATCCGGTGGCGCACAACTCATACAGGTCATTGCCTCCCTCAGCCGATTGATCGAAGAGGATTCCATCTGCGTGTGGATAGAGCGCCAGCTCTCCGCGCAACTGCCCGAGAATATACTTTCCCCACAGTCGGTTCTCGTCAGGAATCATCTCCACGCTCTCCAGCCACGTCCGTACCGGTTTTCCTCTGGCACCAATGCGGCGGTCGCCCGGAAACTCGGCAGCGGCCCAGGGGGCCCATGCCTCCGTCGGATTGAGGTAGAGGAAGCCTTTCATTCCATAACGGTGCAGCCTGGCGATATAGTCGCGAACGGTCGCACGGGTCATCGTCGGTCGCACATACGTTTCAACGAAATTTCGTATTTCGCGCCACGACGCATTCTGCGACTCTGGGAGGAGCTCGTATGAGGGAAGATTTTGCTTAAGGTAATGCCAAACGTCATCGCAAAACGGAACGTAGGGCTGGGGCCTGGGAACGTACCGGCCGTAAAACGGCGCGATCCCATGGATTTCAACCGCTCTTGTTCCCTGATCGCGCCAGTCCGCAATCACGTCATTGAGTGGCGTTCCAGAGCTGGTTACGAAAGGGCCGCCCAGCTCGGCAATGTCCGGGTTCCGTGGCTCGAATACCTGAGGAAACAAAGCCAGAGCCGCGGCCAGGGAAGGCCGCCAGTCTCCGGCCGTGGGCGCGAGATAAAGGCGGCGTGCCGCTTTCCCATTTGGGCTCAGCCGAATGTCGGGAAAGAACACTCTGACTGTCGTTTGGCCCTCTGACCGGGTCAGCTTGAAGATGATCCCGGCAATTGGAGCGTGCTCGTCGCCTAAGAGTGCCAAACCCCAGTCTCGCTTTGCCGTATAAACCGAGGCTAGCGGCAAGGCCATATCGATCCCGCCGCCTGAACCGTAATCATAGCCTTGCCTAGTCCCGTAGCTGTAGACCACTTCAGGTCTGCCAGATTGAAGCTCAACCCTTGGATCAGAAGCTGCGGGGAAAAACGCTCGATCAGCCTGGGAAATCAAGCGCAGAACCAGCTCAAGCTGAACCAGCCAAGTTCGGAGAGTCAGATTCTGGATAGTGAAGCTGATGTTTGCCCCGGGCTTATCGCCATACTGAACTGCCAGCACCAGATGCTGCGCTCCCCAGTGCTCGAGGCATTGCCCAAGTTCCGACTCCAGCATAGGAGGAATCGGAACCGTGCCCTGGGATGATTTCAAAAAGAGGTGGCAGGGCGCGATTAGAACTCCGTGCGGCGGCCCTTGTTCCCACTCGATCTGCCGGGGCAGGCCGTTTGCCCCCTCTCGGAGAGTCAACTGGGATAGCCGGTAACCTTTCTGATACTCGGACGCGAGATTTCGAGCGTTCCCTACTGCGCCGGGCGCGACGCTTGCGCAGGCTACGGCCACGATCAAGGCAAAAATGGTGCTAACCGTGCCACAAGCCCTTCGTCGTCGGTGGCGTTCACGTATCATTCAGGCGTCAGTACTTTATGGGCGCGTTCGCCGTGCTTCGTTGTGTCAGAGACAGGTTACTAATCAGGCCAGAAGTATGTAGACATAACCGATCCTCAGTATCCGGCCCTGTAGCTCGGTTATGTCTACATACTTCTGGCCTGATTAGTAATGAAGCTGGCGTAGAATACGATATGCGTCATAAGCGGCTCAAGCTTCAAGTTAGGGAGGCTCGCTCAATTTCAGGTAAAGGGCGGAATAGCGCTGGAGGTGGTCTAAGACAAGATGCGCTTCCCTTCCGCTCGTAGTAACCTCCAAGCGCTTCTCTTCAGGCCAAACCATCTGCGCTCCGCTCACCTGGAGCCGCCTCGAGTCCACCCGAATCTCAACCTGC
>JAKASH010000475.1 GCA_021828225.1 Acidobacteriota bacterium
CCGAATAATACGGAAATGCCGCAAGGACGATTACCAGACCCGCAACCACCCAAAGCGCTGCACGGCTCGAACGCACAAACCGGGGCCTCTTGCACAGACTGTCGGACTCGCACGCTTCGGCCCGGGGCCGGTACGTGAGATAAAAGCCTACCCCGAGCAAGGCAAACGTCAGCGCAAGCAAATACGGCCGCCAAGCGGCGAAAAACGCCGAAGCCGCGAATCCGGCCACCCCCAGCGCGGCCGCCGCCATCGGAAGAATGCAGCAGAGCGATGCTGCCAAGGCACCGCCAATCGCCCCCATCATCGTCCATC
Organism: Acidobacteriota bacterium; assembly: GCA_021828225.1. The sequence continues at coordinate 313 of JAKASH010000475.1, forward strand.
GAGACGCATTTATTCCACGATTCATTACCCAATCCTCCCTCCGCCCCTCGCATTCCTATATGTGAGTGGCTTTTCTGGCTGAGCTATTACACTCTTGCTCTCGCCTCACCCGTCCATGCTAAAGCTTCGAGTGCGCTCTAGAGTCAAGAGAAATTTTTGCACTCAACCGGCACTTCCACGTCTCGCTCAGTCATCCCCTAATTGGACTGTTCGTGCTTTCCGCCAGACCGGCAATTCAGGGTCGGTCGGCTTCGATGGCTTGAAGGCTTTGCAGAGAGGGGTTCAACCCGGAGGTCTTAGTTCGAGCGGCCTAGCCTCACGAGCACGGGACAGCGTTCCTCACGGCTTCGTGAATGCCGCTTCAACTGCTGCTCGCATTGGGCGAGAACAGCCTTTAGGTCTTTCTCTATGGCTTCAAGCTCGCGGAGCTTGGCGCTCACGCTCGCGAGCTTCTCTTCGACGAGCGACTTGACGTGAGAGCAGACGCCCATGCGACGGTCTCTTAGAATCAGCAATTCCCGGATGTCTTTGAGCGAGAAGCCAAGTTCCTGAGCTTTCCGGATGAAGTAGAGTTGCTCGACAATTTCAGGCGAGTAGATGCGGTAGCCGGCATTCGTCCGAGCCGCCCCCTGCAGCAGTCCTTCGGCTTCGTAAAATCGGATGGTGTGGACGCTCAAGCCTGTTTGTCTCGAAACCTCGCCAATGAATGCGCCTTGTATTGTTGCCATACCCTTTCCCTCGCTCACACTGCAAGGATACACCCTCGATGAAACTCGAAGGTCAAGGCTTACCTCTATGCCAGGTCCGCTAGTCCCCTGGAGTTGAGACAATCAGTAAAAGACTTGGATTCGCCTGGACACATCTTTTCCTGTTAAACAACGAATTAATTCCCCCAATAGTCTGTTCGGAAGTCCCGCAGAGGCGTTGTGGTCGATTCATCGACGAAGCGAATTTTGGAGCTTTTGTGTGTGCTACCTTGCGTAATCACCAGATGGCTTCCTCAACCGCCGTTCTCGCGCAGGACGCGGCTGATGTCTTTCCCGTATTTTTCCAATGTACTGATCCCGATCCCCGGGATGGCGAGCAACTCCTCGCTTGTAACCGGGTGGCTGGCGGCCAGATCTCTTAGTGTGCGGTCGCTGAAGATTCGGAACGCCGGCAGGCCACGCCGCCGGGCCTCGGTCAGACGCCAGGCGCGCAGCGCCGCTTCGAGGCGGGCCTCCGTCCCGTCCTCTGACCTTTTCACGTTCGCCAATGACCCCGGCTTGTCCGCGGTTTCAGCCCTTGACGCCCTCTTCTGACCCTCGGAAGCAGCAGACTTCTTCTTCCTTTTGCGCTTTTCTAACGGAGGTGCTGTCTCCTTCATGACGAAGTTGACCGACATTTTTTCGTCCACCGCATAGCCGGCGTCCGTGAGCCTGGCCGTACGGTACGGGATCTGCTTGCCATTCTTTTCGAAGACCTCGTCGGTGAGCTGCACCAGTCCCGCCCGCGCCATTGCACCGAGCACTTCTTCGAAGGCATTGCGGGTCATCTCGCGGCTGGGACATACATCCATGTGCAGCTTGCCCGTTGATCTCGCGCCGGTCCTGCGTAAGGCGGCTACCACCCGCAAGAGCGCCGCATGTTCCGCCTCGGTGGCGGTTCGGAACCGCTGCGCGGTGCAATCGCTCGGAGCACAGAAATCGCAGATTCCGCACGGCTTCTGTCCGTCAGCGAGATCGCCGAAGTGGCGCACCAAGGTGGCCATGTGGCACTGCTGGCTCTCCGCGTAACGGATCATCTGGTCGATCTGTGCCCGCTTCTGCTCACCCTGGGCAATATAGGTGTCGCGCCACCGGTTGTTTCCCTTGCTCACGTTCTCGGCGAAGTCCACCACGGCGCCTCCATGTGCCCACAGCTTCTCCAGAGCCCTGTCGAACACCTCCTCTTCGGTCTGGACCTGGCGCTGGAGCGCCACTTTCCCCTGAGGCGCAGGCCGGAGACGCGCAAAGATTCCATCCAGCACGCTGACGTCCGGATAGTCGCGCTCGAAGAAGAAGTCATGGGTGTAGCGATCGGCGTAAGAGTGCATCAGGATCGCCCGGCTGGGTTTCCCGTCGCGCCCGGCGCGTCCGATCTCCTGGTAGTACGCTTCCAGGCTGCCGGGCAGAGCTGTGTGGATCACAGTACGAATGTCAGCCTTGTCGATTCCCATGCCAAAGGCAATCGTCGCCACCATGACCTCGATCCGGCCATCGATAAACTTCGCCTGGACTCGCTGCCGGAGCTGGGCATCGAGGCCGGCGTGATAGGCCGCAGCGGGGAAGAAGGCGGCGAGTTCGGCCGCCAGACTCTCGGCCTGCTTGCGCGTGGGTGTGTAGACGATTGCCGGTCTGCGTTCTGTTCCCTGCAATAGTTGGCTGGTAAGCTCGGCCCGTTGGGAAGGCGCAATCTCGACAACCTCAATCGCGATGTTGGCGCGCCGGAAACCGTGAACCAGGCGAGCCGGCCGCACCAGCCCCAATTGCTCGGCGATGTCATTCTGAACGATTGGCGTGGCAGTAGCGGTCAGCGCTATCACAGGCGCGGGGCGCAAGCGCGGTAGGTACTGGCCCAGCATGCGGTAATCCGGCCTGAAATCGTGCCCCCATTGCGAGATGCAGTGTGCCTCGTCCACGGCGATCAGAGACAGTGGTCGTTTGACCAACATGTCCGGAAAACCGGTCACGCGCAGCCGCTCCGGCGCGATGAACAGGAACTGCAACTTGCCGGAGAGGTAATCATGGCAGGTCCGGCGCAGCTCGTCGCGTGGCCGGCCGGAATGGATGCGATCGACAACGAGGCCCCGCTCCTTGAGTTTTGCCACCTGGTCTTCCATCAGGGCAATGAGAGGGCTGATCACGAGTGTGGTCCCGCCGCGCGCAATTCCCGGCAATTGGTAGCACAGCGACTTGCCGGACCCGGTCGGCATGACCAGCAGGATGTCCCGACCTTCGATGGCTGCACGGCAGACGGCTTCCTGGTTCGGTCGGAAGGAGGAGAAACCGAACGCACTGTGTAGGAGAATATTCAGGTCGGTCGTTGGCACGCGCCCGGTCATGGACGCTTCGTGCTGAACGGGGTCTTTCGACGGACTTCCTGTCCTTCCCGCCACTGCAGACTCAGCGTCATGCGCTGTCTGTCCCGACATGCCTTTCACTTCCCTCGCCTAATCCGCAATTCTCTTCGGCAACGAGCATTGCAGATCTCGACGCCGCCCTATGTGGTTGGGGCCACTAAATGAGCCACGGCGTACCCGCGGCAGTTCGAGCTCGGTCCCCAACTGGCACACCCGAATTTCTGCTTATGATACCGGATTTGTGGATGGTTGAAGAGAGCGACTGTTGATATTTGGCCGATTGGCAGGCTCACCGAGTAGAGGCGCCGAGGAATCTCGGCGAAGTCATCGCATATCTTCGTGTCGACTATACCCTGTTTAACAGTATGTCCGCCTAGACACAGCCGGTTCACGGGTAAATTCGTTCTCGAACAGCTCAAGGGAGATTGGACCGGCGA
>JAKASH010000476.1 GCA_021828225.1 Acidobacteriota bacterium
GAACGATTCCAACCAGCTCGGCAGTTACGAGCGCGGCAACAGCCTGCTCGACCAGCGCCACCGCGCCGTGATCAGCGGCTGGTGGCAGCTTCCCGGGCAATTCGTCACGGGCGGCATCGCCACGCTGGCCTCGGGTTTTCCTTACAACATCGCCACCGGCGCCGACAACAATGGCGACGGCACTCTTTCAGACCGGCCGGTGATCAACGGCGCCGCGATCGGGCGCGACACCGGGCGCGGCACTCCGACCTACGACTTCTCGCCCTTCATTGCGCGCAATTTCCGGATTGGAGAAAACGTCACGCTGCTGGGGCGTGCCGAAGCCTTCAACGTCTTCAACCACCCCAACATCGTTGGCCGCAACGGCATTTACGGCAACTCGCCCTCCGGCCAGCCCCTGCCTTCTTTCGGCCAGCCGCTCGGCGGCATCAACAACGTCGATCCCGGACGTGAGTTCCAGTTTCTGCTGCAGGTGGAGTTCTGAGGTGGCCAGCCGTGGGGGTAGAGGCGTTCCGCAGGAACGTCTCGTCCTTAACGGACCGCCCGCCAGAAGACGCACCAGCGGAGTGTCTCTACCTGGCGCGAGCAGTGAGCCTTTAATTTTCGGGGATGCGGGTGGCGGGTACGAATCCTCAAGCCTCGAATTCACTGTGTGGGATGCCCGACTGCCTGATGATAGATTGCAACGTTCCGTTGCGAAGTTCGTTGTGGTCTGGGACAGGAACCGTTACGGTGATCCCAGGCTCCCTTTTCTACATCACGATGTGGCTTCCGTGCCTTCGAACCTCCGTGAAACCGTGCTTCTTCATGATTGCACAGATTTGCTTCCCGGAGAGGACGCGCAGCCTACGCAGTGGGGACCTCCACTTGCGTAACATAGACCTTGCTGCGGAGGCGTTGCTTGACCTCTTCGGGCGACGCGGTCTCGAAAAACAACTCCAGCGCTTCACGAAGGTTGTCACGGGCCTGGACGGTGCTGTCTCCCTGGCTCGCGATATCCAACTCAGGGCAGAGCGACACATAGTCGTCGCCTTCCGCTTCGATAATTGCAGTAAGCTTCACCTTCTAGGAGCCTCCTGAGAGAAAGCTGATACCATGCTGAACTTCCAAGGCCAACCGACGGTCTGCCAGGCTTAGCGGTCCCGAGGCCGGCTACGCGTGATTGGGTTACATGTCGAGTCTCATTATACGGCTTCCAAGGTGCGAGCAGCATAGGAAGCGCGGAGTCTCGCGCCCCCTCTGTTCACGGCGTGCCGGGGCCCGGGGACGAATCGATTTCGCTGAGCCTTTCGAGGTCGAGCACCATGCGGCCCTGGTCGTCCGGCTCGAAGGCAGGGACGAAGCGCGCTCCCCAGGCCACCTCGTCATGGCGGTAGGAGTGGCGAACGTGGACGGTCTGGAAAAACGTATCGTCAAAAGCCTTGATCAGAATCAGAAACTCGGCTTGTTGCCGGACGAGGTCTTCGGCGGTCTGGCCCCAGAGCGGGCTGGCCTTGTCGATGGGATGAACTACCGTCCAGGTGAGGGGCAGGAAGTGGATGGAATCGCGTTCGAGCGCAAGCGGAGCGTACTTGCGCTGCAGGCCATGGTCTGAGGGCTTCACGGTCATCAGAAGCATCCGGGCTTCAATTTCCATCAGATTGTTGCTGCGCCGGTTCGCCACGCGGAACTGCAGGCTGGTAGCGGAGCGATAGGGCGCCACCACCATCCGCCTGCTGAAAGCGAGCCGCGCCGCGGGGCGCGAAAACCGTCCAAAGAGCAGGCCGGTGCCAATCGCAAAGGCCATCAGTCCGAGCAGGGCCTCAAGCGCTGCCGCCAGGCTGGCGGGAAAGCTGTTGGGCGCTATGCTGCCGTACCCGACCGTGGTCAGCGTCTGGGCGCTGAAGAAAAAGGCGCTCATAAAACGGCCTGCCTCCGTGCCAGTCACGGCGCCCCGAAGGTGCGAAATGCCGATCTCCATGTACACGCAGGCAAACACCAGGTTCGTGATCACATACCCGAGAAAGATGATGGCCAGAAAGACTGGCCACGAGGCGTTGATCATGAAGAGATAGGGATGCACATCCCGCCATGTGGCACCGCGCCGGCGAACGTTGAATTTCCCGTCTGGGTTGATGATGCGATTCAGTCCGCCGCGGTATTTTTCTGTAAAGCCAGGATCGAACGAAGGCTTGTCCATATTCGCCGATGATAGAGGCAGCCAGCTCGCATGTCCAGCGGACAAACGCCGGTGGTCTTGTAAAGGCGTTGCGCTGGAACGTCTTGATGTTGCCGGCGGCCTGCCGGGAGACGCCCCATCAGGACGTCTCCACCCGTTTCCAGCTTGCCAGCCGGCGCGCGGCGGAATTTTCTTGACATCAGCGGCCGGATGATGTAGTCTAGTTAAGTATTGGTTCGGAGCCTCACTCCAGTCTTTGCAGAGTGAATGGCAGGTAAGAATGAAAACAGCGGCCACAAGTGGCTCGGCAAGAGTTGCAATGTCAAGACAAGCAGATGATATTGCAAGCCTTAGCACAAATATTAGCTTCGCAAACCAGCAAAAAACAGAAAAAAGAATTCTTTTTTTAAAAAACGAACCGGGGAAGTTATTGAAAACAAAAGATGAACTCCAAAAAACGAACCGGAAACGAAGCGGAAACGAAGCTACCGAAGTTGTTGAAAATAAACGATAGGCCAAAAAAACGAACCGGAAACGAACCGGAAAACCACAAAACGAACCGGAACAATTCCCATCGAACCGAAGCCCCATTCCTGGCTTCAACTAGCCCCTCCAGTCCCGGCTGGCCTGCCCCGAAACGCCCGGCAGGAGTATAATATCCACTTCTTCTTCTTCAGGGGACACCAGAACATGGAGAACAGATGAACCGAAGGCAGTGGCTGGAGAAGGCTGGCGTTGCGCTTGTGGCGGGACTGGCGGCGTGCAAAAAGGGTCCATCATCCTCGAACCATCCGGGGGCGGTCTCGTCGCTTATTGTTGGAGTCAACAAAGGCGGACCTGTCATCTTGCGAACCTCCACTGCCGAATTCCACGTTCTGTCTTCCGGATACATCCAGGCCTTTCTCCGCACCCAGAATGGGAATCTTACGCTCGACGATCCTGCATCCGGGCCCGGGAGTGCGGCTGGCTTTCTCGTGAGCGGCGGAAAGCAGATGTCCGATTTCAAGTTTGATTTCGGGCAATCCATCATTGCGGACGCCCAAGGCAAGCTCGGCCCGCTGGGCAAGAGGATTGACATGCCCGCCAGCAGTCCGCAAGGGATCGAGAAGACGCTCACCGTGGAGATTTATGACAACTTCCCCAACCTTGCCGTGGTGACCGAAACTTACCGCAACATGAGCGGGAAGGACATCGAGATTGACCGCGTGGTCGCCAACCGGCATCGGCTGAGCGCGTCCCTTGTGGACCGCAAAGCGCCGCCTTACCGGCTATGGTCGTTTCAGGGCGCCAGCTACAGGTGGGGCGAGAACATCATCGAGGAGATTCCGCGAAAGTTCGATCAGCCCAACCTGATGGGCGGTCCCACGCCAAAGGGAATGGGCGGCGGCATTCCGGTGGTGGCGTTCTGGACAGACAAAGTGGGAATCGGCATGGGCCACCTGGAACTGCTGCCACTGGTTCTTTCGCTGCCCGTCAAGGTGGGAAGAGACAAGCGCATCGAGGCTTCAATGGACCTGGAGCCCAAGATCACGCTGAAGCCCGGCGATACCTATTCTCTCCCGGAGAGCTTCATCTCGGTTTATTCGGGCGACTTTTACAAGCCCCTGCGAATGTATTCCGAAGTGCTTCAGCACGAAGGCTGGGACATTCCTGATCCGGGCAAGCAGGCTTACAACATCAGTTGGTGC
>JAKASH010000477.1 GCA_021828225.1 Acidobacteriota bacterium
GGCCCTGTACGGGGTGCGGAACAACCCAAGGAGACGCCCGTTAAATTCAGGAGGCGTATTCTCAACCTGACGATCCTCATGCCCATCGGCTCCGAGGCAGGGGAATATGGCGTCGCCATCGCGCGCAACGGAAAGATCCTAGTCCAGGCGGCGGCGCCAGGGACGTTCAAGAATGGCATAACGACAGTGCACGTGCGGCTGGATTGTCGACGCTTTCCCAGAGGACCCTACGAGTTCCTGACTCGCTCCGATCAGTCGGGCTGGGCTAGTTTTCCCATGGTGATTCGCTGACGGCTTCCTGCTCTATACGTTTCAGATTCAATGGGAATGTAATCTGTTTTTGAGCCCTCGGTCCGAGACCGTGTTACTGTTACGGCTGTATCGTTAATACAGGTTTCCCTTCTATCCCCTCAGGACTCAAACGGCTGAACGATACAAAAGAACCCTGATCCGGTGCGTCCAGTTCCAATCCTAAATCTGAGCGCGGCTAGGAATAGTGGAAGATCGCCATTATTTGGCTTCGACTTATCCTCCCATCAGCTAACTCACTGAAGACTTCATGAGAATGCGTAAGCTTTGCCTAACGATCAAGGGCTGTGCACGGAAATTTGACAAAAAATCGATTCCCACTGAGGATTGAGCGTGTCGACGCGGAAATCTGGCGGTGGTCAGTGGAGGTTGCAAGTGAACCAGAACCATTATCGTGGCTTCCGCATTCCGAGAGGCCACTCTCCCGGAGAAAGAAAAGTGAGGCAGCATTTCCTAGCACAGGAAAATTTGGATTCACACACCAGGGATGCGCATGCCGAAGCAGACAGCCTGATCCCGCATGGAATCAAATCTGCTGAACCCGCTGCATTCGGCAAGCAGGTCGAATCGGTTTTTGAGCAACTGCTCAGCAGTGAAGAAGCTGCCGCTCTCCTCAAGATTCACCCCAAGACTCTTCAGAAACTTGCCCGAAAGGGGGACGTTCCGGGTGTGCGTATCGGCAAGATGTGGGCTTTCCGCGCATCTGCCCTGAACCGGTGGTTGGAGAGCAAGTTGGCAACCTGAGTCTGTTGCAGTTGCATGTATCAGCTTCTCGACTTATGGCCATATCTCAGGTAACCTGTGCTCAGCCATCCGTGTCGCCTCGAAAGAAAGGAGCAGAGATGAAGAGGCGCACGAGATACCAGAAAGGAAGTTTGAAACTTGCGGACCGCAGGAAGGGAAAGGTTTGGGAATTCCGATGGAGAGAGGTTCAAATAGATGGATCCATACGTCGAAAGAACATTGTCATCGGAACACTGGAGGAATTTCCGAGCGAGTCAGCCGCCCAAGCAGCCGTGGACGCGATCCGTCTGGAAATCAACCGTCAAACCCCTCAACAACTCGTCAGGGACATCAGTTTGGAAACACTTGTGAACCATTACCGCCAGCACGAGCTGCCAGATATTTTCAGCAAATGCAAGCCGGCGCCCGATCCAGCCGAGGACGAGCGCAAGTCGTACCACACGCAGGTAACTTACGAAGGCTATCTGAGGAAGTGGATCGTTCCCCGGTGGGGCTCCTATCGGCTGCCTGAGATCAAGGCTGTTGAGGTCGAGAGATGGCTGAAAAGTCTTGCCCTTGCGAAAGGCAGCAAAGCGAAAATCAGGAACATCATGAGCGCATTATATTCTCACGCAATTCGTTGGGAATGGGCCGAGAGGAATCCAATCACAAGCGTGCGCCAAAGCTCAAAGCGGGAGAAGATTCCGGACGTGCTTATGCCCGAGGAGATTGCAAGAATCCTCGAAGAGCTCTCAGATCCGTTACGCACAATGGTGGAACTGGATGCTTTTACAGGACTGCGTCGGGGTGAGCTTATCGGGCTTCGGTGGGAGGATGTGAACTTCGAGAGTCTGGTGTTGCATATCCGTAGATCTGTTGTGTCTATGGTGGCAGGTTTGCCAAAAACGGAGGCTTCTCAAAAGGACGTGCCGTTGGATGTACAGCTTGCCGAATCCCTGTTTCTTTGGAAACAGCACTCTCCCTTTACTGCCCCTGCCGACTGGGTGTTTGCCTCACCGCACAAGAAAGGAAGGCAGCCGTATTGGCCTGGCACGCTTTGGCGGTATTACGGCAGGCCCGCTGTCAACCGTGCAGGAGTCAACAAGCATGTTTCATATCACACGTTCAGACACACTTTCGGAACACTCCTCAATGCCAACGGGGAGAACACGAAGGTCGTACAGGAGCTTCTGCGCCACGCCAGCATGAAGGTTACCACCGACGTCTATATGCAGGCGCTCAGTCCCGAAAAGCGCGAGGCGCAGAGCAAACTGGTGAGAATGGTCCTGAAGAAAGCAGTCTCTCGGAGTTAACTGGACTAAATTGGACTATGAAAGAAAATCTCGGACTCCCGGAAGTCATTTGTAATGTTGGCGTCCCCGGCGGGATTTGAACCCGCGTTACCGCCGTGAAAGGGCGATGTCCTAGGCCGGGCTAGACGACGGGGACCGAGGCTCTGCAAATCTTGCGGGGAACGGACACCCACCCCCAAATGGAGTCTGACCGCTTGGTTTACGCACGGGCTCCCCATTGATCTGCAGAATTCATTATGCTAGCAACTGCGCTTCATAACTGTCAATCATTGTTCCTTCCGCCGGCCTCGAAGAGGAAGCTGGATTGCTCCGGCGCCGCAGTGGCCGGGGGAGGAGCGGCGATGCTTTCGAGCACAGGATACTCGACGGCCAGCGCTGGAGGAACGGGCACGGGCTGGTCCCGAATGATGCTGATCAGCTGCAGGGCGTTGGCGACGGCCTTGCCTCGAAAGTGGTTGTTGGTGATCACGTAGGTTGCATCAACGGCATCGGCCACGTGCCGGATCCGCTCCGCCCAGTCTTTGAGTTCGTCCATGTTATAAAGATAGTCATAGCGCTCATCCGGGTGTTCACTGGATGTGAACCAGTGCTGGTAGTTGCGGCCGTGCAGCCGGACGTATCCGATCGGCGATGTGGAGCGCTGGCTGGGCCGGATCGATCGCCCGATCACCGGCTGATCGATGTTGCAAAAGCCCACACCGAGTTCGTGGAGCATCCGGTAGACCTCCGGCTTGTTCCACGACGCGTGGCGGACTTCCAGCACCAGCGGATAGTCTGCGAACTGCTTCACCAGCGCGCTGAGATATTCCCGGTTCTCCTCGCTGTCCTTGAAGGACCACGGAAACTGCATCAGCAGCGCCCCCAGCAGGCCCGCTTCGCGAAGCGGCTCGATGCCCTCCTTGAAGACCTTCTCATCCTGCGAGACGGCTGTTCGCTCGTGCGTGAAGCGCTGCCACAGCTTGGCCGTGAAGCGGAAGTTCGGATTGTGCCGCACCCGGCGAACCCAGCTCCGCGCGACCTCCGCGCGCGGCGGATGATAGAACGAACTGTTGATCTCGATGGTGTCGAAAAAACCGGTCAGGTACTCGGCTTCATGGAAGCCGTGAGGCCGGTGGGGAGGATACACAATCCCGTTCCAGTCATCATAGGACCATCCGGCCGGGCCGAAGCGGATCGTGGGGGCTTTGGGGCTCATATTCGCCTTTTGTTTGCCTTCGGACCCATTATACCGCTGACCGGTTGGTTCGCTTGAGGGAATAAAGGCGGGCAATTTCAGGCCGATTTCGGCAGGCGGCGAATTTCCGGTTTGTTCCCGGTTCGTTTTTCGTCGATCCTGTATTTTCAATAATATGGCCAGCTTCGTTTTCCGGTTCGTTTCCGGTTCGTTTTTTAGGCTAATCTTTTGTTCTCAACAACTTCGGTAGCTTCGTTTCCGGTTTGTTTCCGGTTTGTTTTTTGGCCAGATCATTTGTTTTCAATAACTTCC
>JAKASH010000478.1 GCA_021828225.1 Acidobacteriota bacterium
AGTGAGCACCAGCGCCCCAGCAATGCCGATGGCGACGCCGATGAGCGCGAGCTTCAGCCCGTCGCGGATGACCATGCTGAGAACGTCGCGCTTTTCTGCTCCCAGCGCCATGCGAATGCCAATTTCGTGCGTGCGGCGGCTCACTGCGTAGGAGACCACACCGTAAATCCCTACAGATGCCAGAAGGAGAGCCAAGCCGGCGAAGATTCCAAGCAGCACCAAGGCAAGCCGCGTGCCCGCAGTCGAATTGCTAACAATCCCCTCCATGGTCTGCGCGTTAAAGAGCGCTCGGTCACTACCCGGACCCATGAGCACTCGCCTGATGCTGGGGACAATCGTCGCGGGATTCGAGCTCGCCCGAACGACAAGCGCCATCCCTCCCAGCGTCATGCTCATGAGTTGGTCGGGAAGCTGGTCAAGAGGAAAGTAAATCTCAGATTTTGCATTAGAGGCCAGTCCGAAATGCTTCACGTGACCGGCAATCCCAACAATTTCCGCCGAGCCCAGAAACTCTATATTAATCTGCTTCCCGACCGGGTCCGTTCCCGGGAAGATTTTTCGCGCGAGGGTATCGTCCACAACAACCACGTGGGGCGATGCCATTGTGTCCTCGGCAGTGAAGGAGCGCCCACGCAATACTGGTATCTCCAAGGCGCGAAAATATCCAGGGGTAGTGATGAACAACAGCGATTGATGAATCAAATTCGACTGCTTAGGGGCCGTGTCCTGCGGCCCGATCCAAAAGCCAATCGAACTGGTCACGTCGCCTAAGGGCACCATATTCGTAAGCCCGGCTGCCTGGACGCCAGGAACACTCTTTACTTCCTCAACTAGGCGGCTGAAGGCGATGCGAATTCTCTGCGGGCTGGATGCACCCTGGGGGGCAATAGCCACGTTGAATGTTACAGCATGGTGAGGATTGAATCCAGGATTGACGTTCCAAAGCCCCCGTATGGTTCGTATCATTAGACCCGCTGCCACGAGCAATACTAAGGTCAGCGCGGTCTCTGCAACAACCAGGACGCCCTGTGTCCGCTGTGGGCTGGCCTCTGTGCCTCGGGTGCTTTCCTTGAGCCGTTCCTGCAAGTTGGCCCGGGTGATCAAGAACGTAGGCGCCAAGCCGAACAGAATTCCTGTGAAGATGGAAATGACCAGCGCGAACAGGAGGACGTGTGGCTCAACCCGAATCCCTTGGCTGCGAGGCAGACCTCCGGGCACCATGGCGAGCACGGGCTGCGTTCCCCATTGCGCAATCGCCAAGCCCAGCACGCCACCTATGAGTCCGAGCATCGTGCTTTCCACGAGCAGTTGCCTGATCAGCCGAACCCGCCCAGCGCCCAGCGCGGAGCGGACTGCAAACTCCTTGCCACGCGCCGCGGACCGCGCCAGCATCAGATTGGCAACATTGGCGCAGGCGATGAGCAGAACAAAACCGACCGCCGCCATTAGCAACAACAACGTCCGGGTAATGTCGCCCACAAGCTCTTGCTTCAAGCGCCGAAGCGCGGCTGCGACTCCCTTGTCGGAATCCGGGTAAGCCTTGGCGATTCCGCCTTGCACCAGCGCCATGTCGGCGCGGGCTTGCTCAAGTGTTACACCAGGCTTGAGCCGGCCTATCACTTCAATTCCATTGCGAATCTTGCGGTCCTGAGTCCAGGAGGCGTCGCCTTGGCCGATAGGAATGTAAGCTTCCGCCTTGCCGGAGAACCGAAAACTAGCGGGGAGCACGCCCACGACGGTGTAATCCCTGCCACTCAAAACCAAGTCTTTGCCGAGCGCTTGCGAACTCCCGCCAAAATGCCGTTCCCAGAACCCGTGGCTAATGATGGCCACCGGCCGCCCGCCCTGCTTGTCCTCTTCGGGCAGGAACTGTCTGCCCAGTACTAGACGCACCCCGAGCGTCGAAAAGAAGTCCGCGGAGACATCTCTGACATCTACATATTCCGCGCCTTCGGGCCCTGTCAGAATTAGGTCGTCTCCAACCGTAGCAGCTAATTGCGCGAAGGAGTGGTTCTCGCGCTGCCAATCCCGAAAGTCGAGATAGGGGACAGGCTCATATGTACCCGGCCCCTCTGTCTCGTAGAGGCTGACCAACCGGCTAGGATGCGGATATGGCAGCGGGCGGAGCAAGACACCGTAAACCACGCTGAAAATCGCTGTGTTCGCGCCGATGCCGAGGGCGAGGGTAATGATTGCAACCGCAGTAAAGCCGGGATTGCGGCGAAGCTGCCGAAGGCCGCAACGAACGTCCTGCGCAAGTTCATTGATCATGCGCACGCCCCAAGTGTCCCGGCATTCCTCTTTGACCTGTTCCACGCCGCCAAAGGTTCGCAGCGCGGCGTAGCGCGCCTCTTCCGCGCTCATGCCGCTCGCCATGTTCTGTTCGATATGCTTTTCCAGGTGGAAGCGCAGTTCTTCGCTTAGGTCGTCCTCGACGCGGGCTTTGCGAAAGAGCGATCGGAGTCGAAGAGGCAATTTGTAGATCCAACGCATCATGGCAGTCCTACCTCAAGAGTTTTCTAACACGAGGCCGATGGCGGTCGAGAGCCTTTTCCAGTTTGCTTCCTCACGCTCTAAATACTTGCGCCCCGCCTGCGTCACCGAATAGAACTTTGCCCGACGATTGTTGTCCGACTCGCTCCACTTCGCCTTGATCCATCCGTTTTGCTCCAGGCGATGGAGGGCAGGATACAGCGCTCCTTGGTTCACCTGGAGCACTTCCTTCGACACCTGCCGGATGCGCTGGGCGATGCCCCAGCCGTGCATGGGTTCAGGAGCAATCGTCTTCAGGATCAGTAGGTCCAGCGTTCCTTGGACCAAATCGGTTGGTTTGCTCATGTCTACTTCCCTCAGTGATCGACAATCAATGCTATGCCGCCTCTTGTAAATAATCAAGAGGAGATTCTCACATACCTTAAGGAGGCTCTATGTTCGGACGGATGACTGCAACAATCCTCACCCGGCTCGATGCCGGAAAGGACCTGGAAGCGGCAGTGGCGGAATTGCTGGCCATTGGCGATTACCCCCAAATTGCTCGCTGGATCCAGTTTCCAACCGCCGTGGCGCTGTTTCTCGTGGTGCCCGGAGACCCGGAGTCCGGGGCCATCTATGTCTATGACCGCCGCGATGGGGTCTGGTACTGGGTGGATTTCGAAGACCAGAAATATTCCGGTTACAACCTCACCGACCTCGACGTGCTGCTTGAGCAATGCTACTTCCTGCGGCTGGTCGAAAATCCCCGCTTGCTCCGCGACCGGGAGTGGTTTGTAGCTCCAGGCCGTACGCCTGTCGGCCAACGGGTTCGAGCAAGCTGCTGACGCGGTTCCCCTGTAATGGCCCAGACCCGGGTCTTGGCCGTCCCTGATGGCTTGATCAAGCTGAGAGTGAAGCTCAGTCCTTGACCCGTTATGCGGGGCGGGAACACGGTGGTACTATAATAGCGAAGAGGAATTGACTATACCTATCACCCTGCGTCCGGAGCACGAACGGCTCATTTCCGAGGCGTTGCGTTCCGGCGCTTACCAGAGTCCCGAAGAAGTTATCAAGCGGGCGCTCGAACTGCTCCGCGACCGAGACGCGTGGCTCGCCGAGAATCGCGCCAAGATCGAGGAGGGCTACGCTGCCGCTCAGCGAGGAGAACTCATCGACGGCGACCAAGTCCACGCCCAAATGGACGAGAGAAAACGTGCCTGCCTGGCTGGCTGAACAGCGAAAGGCATGAGCTGCTATCAGTTCACCCCTCAAGCTGTTGATGACCTTTTTGAAATCTGGATTTACATCGCCCGCGACAATGTCGAAGCAGCTAACCGAGTGGAAGACGATGTTTACA
>JAKASH010000479.1 GCA_021828225.1 Acidobacteriota bacterium
CCACTGAGGCCTCAGCGGCTAAAGCCATGGGGAAACGCACCTCGGCCAATGGCCCCGATGAATCGGGGCCCTGACGCCCTTGGTACGAATCCATTTAATGCGCTGTGTATAGTTTATTTTCCTGACGGGGTGCCGGCGAAACGCTTCAGCACCCGGCTACCTGATGCGCAGGAAATCCAGGGCAGATTCAATAGCCAGGCGGGGGCTGTTGCGGAAGGCGCTCACTTCGTAAGGACATCCGATCTTGCAGCCTTTGCAGAAATCCCAGAGCGTGTTTTCCTGGGCGATGATGCGCTTCACAGCGTCCATGGCAAAGATTTCGCGCAGCGGCGCTTGCGACTGGAAGAGCGTCATAAAAGCACAAGGAAGATGCACTGAGCCGTCAGGCTTGATGGAGATCAACCGGGAAGGATGGCGGCAGGGGAAGTGCGGGCCAAAGCCTCCTTTGCGGTAAAACTCATAATAGTGCGTATAGAAGCGCACGTTCTTCGGATAGCGCGAACGCAACCGGCGCAGAGACGCTTCAACCTTGTCAATCTCATCGCCGTGCAGTTCGGCGTCCGGCAGCAATTCACCGGCCCGCATCACGTTATGAACCGCCTCGGGAGCGAAGACCAGGTCGCGCTGCCGGGCAAACTCCGCCAGCGCCGGTAGATCACCAAGATTTTCCATATTGACGGCAGCGTTGATCTGCGTGGTGAAGGGCTTGCGCTTCGCCAGCACAAAATCCAGGTTCTCCAGGATTCTGGGCAGGGCATTCACACCGCGGCGCTTGGCAAAACACTCGGGATTGAGCGAATCGATCGAAACTTCCAGCATGTCCAGCCGCGCGATGCCATCGGCATACTTCCTGATCAGCAGGCCGTTGGTCGGCATGGAAGTCCACAGTCCCCGGGCGGCGGCGTAGGCAATGTAATCAACCGTATTCGGATTCAGCAACGGCTCGCCGCCCGAAAAGCTGAGCGCGAAAACTCCCATCGCGCAGAGTTCGTCAATGCGGCGGAAGATGCGCTCGCGCTGCGCCCGAGTGCCGAGATCATTGAACTTGCCTTCCTCGCCGAAGATGCAATACTCGCAGAACATGTTGCACATCAGCGTGGTTTCCAGCATTGCCATGAAAGGCAGGCTGAGGCCGGAGCGCACCTGCTTCAACGCACACTTCGCGATGTACGTGTACTTCATTCCGTCAGGCTCGCAGGTTGATGAGTTCGGAAGTTTCGCCCGACACGCAAAGGCCCCGCGCCCGGAACAGAAAAATCCTCTTCAAGATTTGACGCTTTTCAGATTCTGGCGGGTGGCCATGCGGTAAAGGGTATTGCGGCTGATCCCCAGGATGTCGGCGGCCTGCGACTTGTTGTTATCGGTCACTTTCAGCACATAAGCGAGATAGCGCCGGCCGAGTTCGTCGAGCGAGGGCAATCCTGCAAAAAGGTCTTCAACACTCTTCCCCTCGTCACGGCCAATACAGAGCTTGGCAGGCAAATCCTGAAGCGTGATTACCCCGGAACGGTTCAGCGCGGCAATCGATTCCAGCGTATTCAGCAGCTCGCGCACGTTGCCGGGCCAGCCATAAGCGATCAGAGCGGAAAGCGCTTCGGGAGAAATGGTGAAGGTCCGTCCGGCTTCCGCACCCAGCTTTTGCAGAAAATGAACCACCAGGAGCGGAATATCTTCCGCGCGTTCCCGCAGGGGCGGAAGATCGATCTCGATGACCCGGAGGCGGTAGAAAAGATCTTCGCGGAACTTGCCTTCTCCCACCATATCCGCCAGGTTGCGATTTGAAGCTGCGATCATGCGGACATCAATCCGCATCGGCTGGTTACTGCCGACAGGGCGCACCTCCTGCGCTTCAAGCGTGCGCAGCAATTTCACCTGAAGGGCCGGACTCATTTCTGAAACTTCGTCCAGAAAAACCGTCCCGCCGTTCGCATCTTCAAAAATGCCGCACTTGTTCATGCTGGCGCCCGTAAAGGAGCCGCGCACATGGCCAAAGAGTTCAGACTCGAGCAGCGATTCGGTAAAGGCCCCGCAGTTCACGGCCAGAAAGCGCTGCTTGGCCCGCGGACCGTTGGCATGGATGGCGCGCGCCACGAGATCTTTCCCGGTCCCGCTCTCTCCCGTAATCAGCACCGTAGCGCGGGAATCCGCGACCATTCCGATCTTCTTGTAAACTTCCAGCATGGCAGAGCTGCGGCCCACCAGAGAGGAAAGCGGAACCTGCGTGGCAGAGGGAGGAATGAGGTTGCGCGTTTCGCGCACTAGGCTGCGGTTTTCGAGAGCCCGGCGGACCCGGCACAAAACATCCTCGATCTTGAAAGGCTTTGAAAGATAATCGAACGCTCCCGCTTTCACCGCTTCGATTGCCGTCTCCATCGATCCGAAGGCGGTGATCAGGATGACTTCCGAATCAGGCTGAATGGACTTGAAGGCTCGCAGCACGTCGAGGCCGTTTAATTCCGGTCCCAGCCGGATGTCACTGAGGATCACATCGAAATTTGCCGCCTTGCCGGCCGCAAGGGCTTCTTGCGCCCCGGCGGCTGTCACCACATGGTAGCCATCTGACTCCAGGACCTCTGACAGCAAATCGCGCGTGTCAGGATCATCGTCGACCACCAGAATTTTCGCGTTTCGGTTGCTCATAGAACCCTGGATCGTTAGATGCGTTCTGCGCGCTTGTTAAGCAGGAGATTCAACCTTGGAATCACGAGACTCGCCCACCGTTGCTTCAATCTCCTCACGGCAATCCACCGGCAGGACAATCGTGAATCGCGTACCGCATCCCGCTTTGCTTTCGGCGCGGATACTGCCCTTATGCTGGCGAATGATCTGGTCAGAGATGGCAAGACCCAGGCCCGCTCCTGTTCCCAGTCTCTTTGTGGTGAACATCGGCTCAAAGATGCGCTGCAAGGTCTCCTGCGCAATGCCCACACCGGTGTCTTCCACCTCAATGACCACGGCCTTCTCCTTTTCAGAAGCCGGAAAACGCGTTCGGGTTGTCAGCGTTCCCCCGGCCGACATGGCATCCATGCTGTTGTTGATCAGGTTCAGAAACACCTGCTGCAGGTATCCCGGATCTGCATAGACCTCCGGACAGCGGCGGGCCCAGTCCATGACGACATTGATGTTTCTATGCTGCAGAGCAGGCGAGGAGAGCATCAGGGAGTCTTCCAGGAGGTGGGCAACATCAACCCGCTCCAGCCGCAGGTCGAACTTGCGGGTCCAGGAAAGCAGTTGTTTGACGGTGCGGACAATGCTATCAATCTGGCGCTCAATGATCTCGAGCCGCCGGGCACCGGAAGCGCCTCCCACGCCCTGCCGCGCCAGCAATTGCACATGGCCGGAAATCGAGTTCAGAGGTGTGCCGATCTCGTGGGCCAGACCGGCGGCCAGTTGCCCGGCAATTGCCAGCCGTTCGGAGCGCGCCAGGGTTTTCTGCGTTTCAAACAGCTCCTCGTTGATCCGCTTCAGTTCCTCGTTGCGACTTGCCAGCTCGGCTGTCGCATCCTGAATTTTTCGACCAAGTTCAGCATTAAAGTTTTCGATACGTGCCAACATGCGGTTCAATCGCTCGGCCAACTGTCCGATCTCATCGTGGCTCCGCACGCGGGCACGCACCTGCAAGGACTTCCCTTCCGCCGAATCCATCACCCGGATCATTTCCTTGACCGGCCCGCGAATGCTTTTAAGGAAGAAGATGTGAATCACCAGGATCAGGAAACCCAAGCCCGCCAGCGTCACCAGCAGATTGCGGAGCACCAGGCGCTCGGTGATGACGCTCAGGTGCAACTTTGAGACCTTGAGGTTGAGGCACGCAATGGACCGC
>JAKASH010000480.1 GCA_021828225.1 Acidobacteriota bacterium
AATCCTGACGGAGATCGTGACGCCTCCCTCTCGTGGGGCCAGGATGGCCAATTATGAAATCCGCGAAAAGGAAGGCTTGGACTGGCCTTTAGTGGAGGCTGCCGTCGTCCTGAACATGGACGGCAGCAGCGTGAAAAGCGCTCGCGTGGTTCTGGGGCACGTGGCCCCGGTGCCTTGGCCGGCGCCTGAGGCTGAGGAAGCCCTCCGCGGAAAGACCATCTCTGAGGAAGTCGCTGATGAAGCGGGTAAGGCTGCGGTGAGCAAAGCAACGCCGCTGAGCCAGAACGGTTATAAGGTGCAACTTGCGCGGATCGCCGTGAAACGAGCGCTTCTGCGCGCCGTGAAAGGAGAAGCGTGATTATGCCCGAGCCTTTGAATCTGGAAACGATCAGTCACGCGCCGTGCCGGTGCCTCCATTCGAAAGAAATGTTTGTCCAGGCCGAGCCGGACCCCAACATTCCCAGCATGAGCAGCGGCATCTACTGGTGTGTCCACACCTATAACTGTCTGGGGCCGGATGGCCAGGTGGCAGAGCCCGAGGCCTGCAAACCCGGCCGGGGCTGCTACGATCCGCTCTAGCATCGCGTTCGAATAACTCGGCGGGCCTCCATTGCCTGTAGCGCCAGGCTTAAGCCCGGCATGCCGCCCTCCAACCGCAGTACGCGCGCAACAAGGCATGCCGCCCTGAAGGGCGGCGCTACGATGGCGCACACCGTTGATCCTTTCTTTCAATGTGCGCTAAAATATCTTTATTCGATGGGGCGACGCATTAAAGGAGGGCAACGATGCGCAAGATCGTAGTTACGGGTTTTGCCGCTTTAGTCCTTGTGGGGCTGGCGGTTGTTCCAAGTCAGGCCGCTATTACCGGCGATTATCTTGAAGTGAGAAACGCTGATGTCTGGACGGGTCCTTGCTTCGCCAATTCGCAGGTTGATCTTACCGGAAAGCAAGCGATTCTCGCCTGGAAAATTAACCACGGAAGCTGGGAAGGCACGAACTTGAGCGGTTTGTCGGTCGTTGCGGTTGTAAAGGCCAGCGCCACTCTTGGCGATCCCTTCCATAATCCGTACCCGGCTGATGCTGTATTGATTCTCGACCAGCAGGCGACACCGCAGCAGCGGGAAGCCCTGCAGAACTTTGTCAAAGCGCAAGCCGGGAAGCTGGTGAGCCACGTGGTCCGCGTGGATGTGGCTCCAATCAGCCTGCAGGTGGGCACAGGAGCCGACCATGGAATCGACGTGCTGAAGGCCGGCAGCCTTGCGTTAGTGAAAACAAGAACTCTCTGCCAGGGCGACATCATGTGCGGCAATGAGTACGTCTATTACCCGCCGCTCACCAAGGTTCAAAATTCCATGCCCGCTTTTACCCGCGAAGCTGCATTCAACGGCAAAGGCCTGGGCGTTGTCTGGAACAACCGGGACGGCCGCAGCGCGTTTGTGGGTACTTTTTCCAACTGACGTCCCTGGAATTGGGCGCGAGAAGGAAGGCTTGAAGGCGGGAAGAGGTGAATTGTGCCCGCTTCCCCTTTTTGTACATTTGAAATTCTGGCGTGTAGACCACGGAGGTTCCATATGCGACGGCTCGTAGTTCTTTCACTCGCTTCATGCCTGGCTGTCAGTGTTGTTGCTTTTGCGCAAGGCACCTACAAGATCGAGGCTACAAAAGGATTGCCTGGAGGGGATGTCAGCCAGGCCATTCAGAGCACTCTCCAGCCCCAGGGCGAGAGCCTGCAGGACAGCGCGGGCAAAGTCCTCTGTGAAGTGTGGCTGCGGAAGGATCTCACGCCGGCGAAGAATCCCGACACGGAAGGGAACGTGCTCTACGGCAAGATTGCCCAGGGGTCGCTGGTGGGCGTGATCCACTTCCCCGAGAACACGAAAGATTATCGCGGCCAGCACGTCAAGGCGGGTTACTACACGCTGCGCTACGAACTGATTCCGCAGAACGGGAATCATATGGGGGTCAGCCAGTACCGTGATTTTCTTTTGCTGATCCCGGCCGCGAAGGACCCCGGAGGCACCGACGCCATCTCCTTTAACGATTGCGTAAAGCTCAGCCGGGACTCGACCGACACCGGCCATCCCGGCGTGATGATGATGGACCCGGTCAGTGACTCGGACAAGACCTTTCCCGCGGTGTTCCAGGATTACACTCAGGACTGGGCGCTGCAGGAGAAGGCCACGGTCGGGTCTGCCAGTCTGCCTTTGGCGGTTGTGCTGGTCGGGCAGTATCAGGGTGAATAGTCCGTCTGCAGGCTGAGGGGCGGCAGGCAGGCAGGCAGGAAGGATAAGAGTATGAAATTGTGGGGCGCCATTTTCCCGGAGATGATTCAACCGGAGCCATCGGCTTCGCGCGCGCGGCGTGCGAGTCTTGCGGCTCTTTTCTTGTGTGCGGTCGCCATGTGCTTCGGCGCGACTCCGGTTCGTGCCGCTGAGCCCACCGCCAAGCCACCCGGCGAGCAGGTCCTGCAAGGGAAGTTGCTCTTCGTCAAGGGAAGCGGGCCGGTGGTGAAAACCGCCGCCAAGGAGTATTCGCTTGCCGGGCGCTACCATTATCTTTACCAGACGCTCGAGGACAAGCGCCTGCGAAACGACGAGGTTCGCCTGAAAGGCGAGTTTGTCGCTGACGGCAAGTTCCGGGTGGACGATCTCTACACAATCCATCACGGAGATCTCTACCGCGTTCGCTACTTCTGCGAGACCTGCAACATCGCGGCGCTCGGGCCCGGAAGATGTGTTTGCTGCCAGAAGCCGACTGAACTTCAGGAAATTCCGCTCAATAAGAACGACAAGAAAGTCCTCATCACCCGCTGACAGATTTCGAGTTCTTGTACCGCAATGTTCGCCTTTTAACGTTGCGGGTTTTGTGTTGAAATCCGGCAAGCGGCTTGGGCCAATTCCATCGGCAGGAACCGCAGGGCCGGAGAGCGGCCTGTGCTGCAAGCGTGCGGCAAGCCTGGAACGGGGTTGTGAGAGATCGCGTTGCGGTGTCTGTAGATTGTGACACTTTCGCGCCCCGCCCTCAGTCCGGGAAGGCGAACATTCCCTTGATGTAGCCGGAGCGCGAAATCGACTCCATCGAGAAGACGTCTTCTGCGTCCGCCAGGCTGAAGCGATGCGTAATCATTTCTTCGGTCCGAATCAAGCCGTCGTTGGCAACGATGACCGCAGCTTCCGTGTAGCCGCTGTTGTTTCCGGCTCCCATAACGCGGACATTTTTCACCTGAATGCTGTCCGGACGAAATGTCGTGCCGCGTTCTCGGTCGTACCCGGCCAGGACACAGGCGCCTCCAACGCGGACCATGCCGAGTGCTGGCTGGAGCATTTCCGCGGAACCGGTGGCGTCGATTACGACGTCCGCCCCGCGCACGTGGTACTGTCCGCTCAGTCTTCGCAACTCTTGCAGACTTTCGACAGCATCCAGCGCACCCCAGGATTTCGCCAGGGCAAGGCGATGCTCCTGCCGGTCCAGGCAGAGAATACGGCGCGCCCCGGCGGCTTTCAATGCTGCCAGGCAGTTCAGGCCAATCGGGCCGGCACCGAGGACCACGGCTGTTGTTCCAAGGCGCGCCCCCGCCATCTCCGCTACGGCCAGTCCAACTCCCAGCGGCTCAAGCAGCGCGCCCTGCTCAAAGGAAACCGTTTCAGAAAGCTCGCAAAGGTTGTAGACCGGTACCAGCAGATACTCCGCATAGGCCCCGGGCAATTGGAACCCGATCTGCCGGAATTGCGAGCAGCTTCGCCACTCGCCGCGACGGCAGTAGCGGCATTTCAGGCAGGTGGCCTCATTGTTCGCGGCCACCCTGCGTCCCAGCCAT
>JAKASH010000481.1 GCA_021828225.1 Acidobacteriota bacterium
TGGGGATGGCGGAGTGCTTCCTGCGGATTTATGGCGGCGACAGCTTTGAAAACAAGAAACCCGATCCCATCGGCATCAACCGGCTGATGGAGGAAATAAAGGTACCCGCTTCCAAAACGCTGATGATTGGAGATTCCGTATCGGACATTTTGGCGGGCCGCAACGCGGGTGTCTGGACCTGCGGAGTCAGTTACGGGTTCGGCGCTCCGACCCTCGATGAAGCGCCGCCGGATTTGAGGATTGATGATTTGCGCGAGTTGCCGCACCTGCTCAATGGGAAAGCCTAACAAGAAAAGCATGAAATTATCCGGCAAGATATTCTGGTGCGTGATCGGGTTGGCCCTTGCGGTTGTTTCTCTTGGCCAGCCCAGTCGATTGGCGGCTGCTGCCAACCCGGTGGCACAAGAGCGAAAAGAGCTTCTCGATGAGAAGTGGTCACCCGAGCACCTTTACTCGATTCTGACTTCTCCCAATCCCGAAGCGCGCGAAAACCTTTATCGTGCGGCTTTCGCGGCCGGTCCGGCCCTGATTCCCAAGCTTGAGACTGCCTTGAAGGATGACCGCACGGCGACATTCGCCGCGCAGATGCTGGCTTACATCGGCGGTGAAAAGGCCCTCGCCATTCTTGCGAAACTTGTGAACGACCCGCGCAATCTTGACCTGCGGCGCTTCTATTACGGCGCCCTGGGCGGGTCGGATAATCCTGAAGATGTTCAAATGCTTCTGAACAAGATTCGAACCTCGGACCAGGAGCCCGACCGCACGGTCACCCGGGATGCCATTCTTGCCCTTTCAAGCAGCTCTGATCCGAGCCTGGTTCCAAAGCTCGAACAGGCGGAAAAAGAAGTGACCGATCCCGTCGTCCAGGATGACATCAACACCGCCGCCACCGTCATCGGCCTTCGCGCCAAATATCTTGCATCGCCAGCCGGTAAAAACTCTGGAAGCTCGGTGAATCAGGCCATTCGAACTTATTTCATGCCGGCGCTTGAGGCTGTGCCTGGCGCGAGCGAGGCAGTGCAGCAGGACTTGCACGTTGAAATTCACGTCAGGAATCTGACCTATTCACCGGATAAGACCCGCGTCCTTGCTGCCGTGGATTTTGAAAATCCCCAGGCCGTTGCTTCGTACCAGATAGTCCTCCAGAAAGAGCAGTCCGGCTGGAAAGTCGCCAGCGTGTGGCTGGGCCAGGAGCGCGAAAAGCCACAACCGTCGTCCCCAGCCGCCCAGCCGAAGTAGCTTCCCGGCAGGCTGCCCTTCGCTCAAGAGTGCCGGCAGTTGCCAGAACTTCCGCCATCCCTGATAATTCTTGTGTAATGAAACATTTAATCGTAGGAACCGCAGGCCACATTGACCATGGCAAGTCCGCCCTGGTGCAGGCGTTGACCGGGACCGATCCCGACCGCCTGGAAGAAGAGAAGCGGCGCGGCATTACCATCGACCTGGGATTCGCTCACCTTGACCTCGGCGACGGCCTTCGTGTCGGCTTTGTGGACGTTCCCGGCCACGAGCACTTTGTCAAAAACATGCTGGCGGGCGTTGGGGGCATCGATCTGGTCCTGCTGGTCGTGGCTGCCGACGAATCCATCAAGCCCCAGACGCGCGAACATTTTGACATTTGCCGTCTGCTCAATATCCCCAAAGGAATGGTGGTGATCACCAAGTGCGATCTGGTGGAGCGCGACATTGTTGACCTGGTAAGGCTTGAGATCCAGGACCTAGTGAAAGGTTCCTTTCTTGAAAACGCTCCGATTGTTGCGGCCAGCGCCAGAACGGGCGAAGGCCTGGACGACATCAATAACGAGCTGCGGCGTCTTGCGGAAGGAATTCTGCCAAAACCCCTCGACCTGCCGTTTCGCTTGCCGATCGACCGCGCTTTCGTCATGAAGGGTTTCGGAACCGTAATCACCGGGACGCTCATTGCTGGAACCGTTCCGAAGGACGCCGAAGTGGAAATTTTCCCCGAAGGCCGCCGCGTGCGGGTGCGGGGCATTCAGGTCCACAACGCGCCAGCGGAAAGCGCCGTTGCCGGCCAGCGGACCGCCCTGAATCTTGCCGGCATCGAAACCAGCGAAATCGCGCGGGGCATGGTTCTTGCTGCTCCTGGGCTGTTCAAAGCGACTTCGAGTCTCGATTGTTCTTTGAGCCTGTTGCCTTCGGCTCGGCCCCTGAAAAATCGCGCCCGGGTCCATTTCCATTCCGGAACGGCTGAGACGGTGGCGGAAGTGGTGCTGCTCGATTCAAAGGAACTCGCTCCGGGCAAGAAGGGTTACGCGCAATTAAGGCTGGCGGATGCCGGGCTGTTCCTGCCGGGCGACCGGTTCATCGTCCGGCAGTTTTCTCCCGTGGTCACTATCGGTGGCGGCATCGTGCTGGACAATCTGCCTCCCAGACACCGGCTCTCAGACCCTGCCGTCGCGCAGTTCCTGGCCACACTGGAAAAGGCAAGCGAAGAAGAACGGCTCGAACTTCTGGTTCAGCAGGCTGGCGAAGCCGCGGCGGAGATGCTGACGGCGCGCATGGGCAGATCAGAAAACGACCTTGAAAGGCTGGGCCGCTCGCTTCAGGCAAAAAAGCGGCTGGTCATTCTGGGCCAGCCTGCCAATGTCTTTATCCATGCCGGGCATTTCGAGCATCTTGCAGGCGAGGTTTCGAAGCAGCTCGAAAGCTTTCACCGCGACAATCCGCTGATGGGCGGCATCGCCAAAGACGACCTGCGCGGCCGAATCCGCGACCGGCAGAAGCAACAGCCGTCGCCGGCGGTTTTTAATGCCTTGCTTCGCCATTTGGAGTCGCAGGGCAAGGTTGAGGTCAAAGACGAGACGGTTCGTCAGGCAGGTCGCGAGATAGAACTTAATCCGGAAGAATTGGCGGCGCGGCAGCAGATTGTTCACGCCTTTGAATCCGCCGGCCTCGCCGTGCCGGCGGCAAGCGACGTGCTCGCGCACCTGAAAATCGATCGCGCTCGGGCTGCGAAGATCCTTCAAATGCTGCTCAAAGAGAAAGTCCTGGTGAAAGTGGCGGAGGATCTGATCTTCCACTCTGCGACCCTGATCAGCCTTCGGGACCTGCTGGCGCGCCAGAAAGAGCGCAACAACCGCATCAACGTCGGCATCTTCAAGGAACTCACCGGCCTCACCCGCAAATATGCCATCCCTCTGCTCGAATACCTCGACCGTGAGCGAGTAACCCGCCGCCAGGGCGACGAGCGCATTATCCTGTGAGGGTGGAAAGTGCCTTGGTTGAAGCGGATGTTTGTTGTTGAGCCTCTGGGGCCGTGCGACTCATAAAGTGCCGGATGCCGTCTCAGAGCGCAGCGTCAACCGGTTTCTCCAGGATTTCACCGTTGATCGCCACCACGGTGCCGGCCCCCAGAACCATGCTTCCCGGCTCGGAAGATCGAGGGGGCTTTCGACGAACTGAAGGCGCATTTGCGGGGAGCGAATCCGCCACCAACCGTTGCCTGCCACGGCCCTTCGACCAGCACGGCCTCTCCTTCGCCGGGCCAGGGAGGCATGGTGACGCCAATGGCCGCGAGCGGTTCCTGCCCGGTGCAACGGAACTGGAAGCAAGTGCCCAAAGGGATGGTCAGGCAGACGCCGGGATAGACATCCACAACCTGGGCTTCGCCGTCCTGCTCGCGCCACATCTCGCCCCGGCCTGAAATGAAAAACCAGATTTCTTCCACCGTCCGGTGCGTTACGGCGCGCGAAGTCTCGCCCGGCGCCAGCTCGAAGTGCGCCATCCCACCACCCTTGAGCCCCAACGGGATTCTGACGTCCGACCCATCCGGCGCCACCACATCGCGTTGT
>JAKASH010000482.1 GCA_021828225.1 Acidobacteriota bacterium
CTCCAATCATCAGCGTTTTGGAAGCGGGTACCTTTATTTCCTCCATCAGCCGGTTGATGCCGATGGGATCGGGTTTCTTGTTTTCAAAGCTGTCGCCGCCATAAATCCGCAGGAAGCACTCCGCCAGCCCCAGCCCGGACAACATCCTTCGGCTGAAATTGACGGGCTTGTTGGTCAGAACTGCCATCTTGCGCTTTCCCAGATCGGCCAGGGCTTCTCGAACGCCGGGATAAGGGACCGTGTTATCCAGCATGTGCTCGCGGTAATGCTGCAGGAAAATTTCCGTTGCCCGATTCACCTCTTCCTCAGTCGCGCCGTCACCCAGCGCGCGGCTGACGAGAACCGTGACTCCCCGCCCTACATACGATGCAATCCGCTCCACATCGAGTGGCTTTCGGCCGATCTCTTGAAGCGTGGCGTTGACGCTGTTCGCCAGATCCAGCTCGCTGTCCACCAGCGTACCATCAAGATCAAAAATCAGAAGCTCCATTCGATCGAGGACTTCTTTGGGAATTGCCATTAACCAGTCACCTTAACTTCCGGCCTGGGCATTTTCTGTCTCAGGGTCAATCGCCCGCAGGACGAGAGCAGCTTCCTCCGCAGGAACCGGATTGAAATAAAAACTTTCGGCGCCAAAATGGTCCGCTTCGACATCCAGTTCGGGATAGATTTCGACATGCCAGTGAAAGTCATCCCGGACCGTCTTCCAGCGTTCGGGGCTCCCCCCCTGCGCGGCCAGGTTGGGCTCGGTATGGAGTACAAGCCGCAATTTGCTGGAAATCTTCTGAATGCGCAGGAGGTTCGTCTTCAGAAACTTTGCCAGAGGAAGCAGCCGCGAATCCGAGGCCATGTCGCGTTCAAAGGATGAGTTGTGCTGAACCGGCAACACGCTGATCTCGTAAGGGAAACGTGACGCGTAGGGACAAAGGCAGATGTATTCCGAGCTCTCATCAACAATCCGCTTGCCCAGGTAAGATTCCTGATGAAGGATGTCGCAGAATATGCAGCGCTCTTTCCGCTGAAAATGTAAAAGACTCCAGCGGAGTTCGCGCTCAACCAGCGTCGGGATGACGGGGATGGCTAGAATTTCCGAGTGCCCATGCTCATCGGCTGCCGGGCGAGCCCGGCCCTGGTCCTTGAAAACCGACACGTAGCGAAAGCGCGGGTCCCGCTTCAAGTCGATGATGCGGTCGCGATAAATCTCCAGGACGCGGGCAATGTGATCGGCTGAGAGATCAGCGAGAGTTTTGCCGTGCTGGTTGCTTTCCACCACAATCTCGTGGGCGCCCACGGCGTTCATGCGGTCGAACATGCCTTCCGCTTCCCGATTCAGGCCTCCCTCCACGCGAAACAGCGGCGCCCGGTCGTGAAAGACGCGAACCTCCCATTGGCCGCTCGAATCCAGTTGTTCCCGGATCGGCGCGGGAGTAAAACCTTCGTTGCCAGGACAAAACGGGCACAAATCGCCGGAGTCCAGAGCATCGGGCATGGGAGGACGCTTGCCGGTGATAACCCACCTTCGGCGAATTGGATCCAGTCGCAGTACGGGCATGTCTCATCCTTGATGGGAACGGTTCACGTTCAGCCAGATTTTGCTTCGAACGTGGGAAACACGGGCTTACGATCGCACACGCGTCACTTGTCTATTTTAGCTCGAAGTGACAATCCTTGGAGGATTGCTTTCCTTCGGCGGCATGATTTGGGAATCAAGAGAAATGAGCCCGCGCTTGCCACGCCGTGCAGCCTGCGCGCCTCGCGACCCGCTGATCGGATGTGGTACCATAACCGTTTTGTTCGTCATCAAAGGATACTGACTCTATGGCTGACATTTATCCCTTTCGGGCACTCCATTACAATTCCGCCGTGGTCCCGGACCTTCAGAAAGTGATCACGCAACCGTACGATAAGATATCGCCGGAAATGCGAGCCAGCTATTATGCTGCCAGCCCTTATAACTTTGTGCGGCTCATCTTGCGGCAAGCCACGCCGGGCTGCAGCGCGACGATTTATCGAGAGGCGGCCGAGGAGCTTCAGAGCTGGATTAAAGAGCAGGCGCTGATTTCAGAAAGTCAGCCGGCAATCTATCCCTACGTTCAGGAGTACACGGTTCCGGGAGATCCGTCCACTCGGAAAGAGCGGCGGGGCTTTGTGGCGCTTCTTCGGCTTGAAGACTATTCCGCCGGCGTGGTGCACCGGCACGAAGAAACATTGTCCGGCCCCAAAGCGGACCGCATGGAATTGCTGAAGGCAACCCGCTGCAATTTCGGCCAGATCTTTATGCTCTACAGCGACCCTCGAGGCGCCGTTGAAGGCTTGCTGCGGCAACACACCAGGGCAAAGCCCTGGCAGCAGGTCACCGATGAGTATTCCAGCATTCACAGCGTGTGGCGAGTCTCTGACCCTCAAACCGTGGAGCAGGCCATCGAGGCCATGAAGCCGAAAAAACTGGTGATTGCAGACGGGCATCACCGCTACGAAACATCGCTGGCCTACTGCCGGCAGCGCCTTCAGGAAGCGCCGGAAGACGACCGCGCGAATTATATTATGGCGACGTTTGTCCCCGTGGAAAGCAACGGATTGCTCATCCTTCCCACCCATCGCGTGGTTCACAGTCTGCCGGGCTTCAGATGGGAGCGGCTTTGTTCAGCGGCCAAGCCATTTTTTGAGGTTGAAGCGATTGCCGGTTCGGGGTCAGCGGCCAAGGACGCCCACGTGATTCGCCAGGCTCTGGAGAAATCCGGGAGAGAGCGTCCCACGGTTGCAGCCTATGCGGGCCCGGAGCGCGCGGCACTGTTCAGCCTGCGCCCGGATGCTGATCTCGCCGCCGCACTCCCCGAGTTTCCCGAGAGCCTGCGCCGGCTGGACGTCGTCGTCCTGCACGGAATCGTTCTCGAAAAAGTGATGTCCATCGACCGCCAGGCCGTCCGGGAGCAGAAACACCTGCGCTACGTGAGAGAGCTGGACCAGGCCATCGAAGAAGTCAACAACAAACAGGCCCAGGTTGCTTTCCTGATGAATCCCACACCAATCCAGGCCGTATGCGACAATGCCTATGCAGGCCTGCCACTGCCGCAGAAGTCGACTGACTTCTATCCCAAGCTGCTCTCAGGCTTGACGGTTTATTGGATGGATAACCCTGCAGGCCTCTAGCACGATTGCCCAAGACTAGCCGAAAGATTTCACTGCGTCCGCCACGCTTCCATGAACCTCGAAGATCGTGACGAGCTTTGTAATATTGAGTAATTCGTGGAACTTCTTCGTGACGTTGGCAAGCTTGATTTCCCCTCCGCCGTTGCGGGCAGACGTATAGGCAGCAACTAGAGTTCCGAGCCCCGCGCTGTCAATGTAGCTGACGTCACCAATGTCAAGCACCAGGCGTTTCTTCCCCTGCGCCAGCACTTCTTTGATCCGGGTTCTCAGCTGGTTGCTCTCGTCACCCAAGGTTACACGACCCGCCAGAGTCAGTACCGTCACTCCATCAGATTCCTTCGCTTCTATGCGTAGTGCCATGTTGTGCCTCCTCAGATTGTCAGCTTGGCCTCAGGCCGCACTAATTTATAAAGCCCTACTTCTTTTATTTCAAACACGGGACGATCTTACTCGAACTCCGAGCAGGACATAAAATACCCGCAGCGAGGACAAACCATTTTGCAATGCCTCGATTCAAGACGCTTCCCACACACCGGGCAGAATTGATTAGGAAACTCCCGGGTACCTGACGGCTCCTCGTTTTTGGGGTCAGTTTCGCCCACAATAAGTCCTCTCAAGCCAAAAAGACTTTTCTTCGAATTCGTTTGAACCGCTCCGATTA
>JAKASH010000002.1 GCA_021828225.1 Acidobacteriota bacterium
CCATTTGCGCCCATTTCATTGGTCGTCATTAACCTCTGCCTTGGTGGGCACAGCGCTTGGATGCGCTTTCATTTTCATTGAGATGCGCCTTAGGAAGGCCAGCCTGAAAAAACTGATCGGAGCTGTAGTCGGCGGATCTCTGGGTGTATCGGGCGCACTGGTCATCAGCCATCTGCTTAGCCTGACTTCGCTGGAGAAAATTTCAACCTCTTATGTTCAGGTTACGCTCCTTCTTCTTTTGGGTTATATTGGACTGGTTGTCGGCGCGTCCAAAGGGGACCTGCTCAACCTTGCCGCAATGGGTGGCATTTTCTCCGCGGAGCGGCAAAACAGGAAAAGCAATAAGATCCTCGATACCAGCGTGATTATCGATGGTCGCATTGCGGACATTTGCGAAACCGGATTTATCGAGGGAACCTTGATCCTTCCGCAGTTTGTGCTTCGCGAATTGCAGCTCGTGGCAGATTCCACAGACCCGATGAAGCGCAATCGTGGCCGGCGTGGTCTTGACATCCTGCAACGAATGCAGAAAATGACTGCGATACAGGTGCAGATCACCGAAGAAGATTTTCCTCAAGTCCGGGAGGTCGATCTGAAACTGATCGAACTTGCCAAAAAGGACGAGGGGAAAATCCTCACGAACGACTTCAACCTGAACAAGGTTGCCCAGCTTCAGCACGTCCCGGTGTTGAACATCAATGAACTGGCCAATGCCTTGAAGCCGGTCGTTCTTCCGGGCGAAATCATGCGTGTGTTTATCCTCAAGGAAGGCAAAGAATATAACCAAGGCGTCGCCTACCTTGATGATGGCACGATGGTCGTCGTCGACAACGCGAAGAAGATGATTTCCAAGACCATTGATATCGCCGTGACCAGCGTCTTGCAGACGACAGCTGGAAAAATGATCTTCGGAAAATACGAGAACAATAAACAGCGGGCCGAAGTGGTTCAGTCTTAGGGCCCGGCGGGGTCTTCTTAAAACTGGCCATGCGCCAGCCACCAGGAGCCGGTCTTATTCCTACGATGGAAGTGTTGGCTATCATTCCTGCCGCGGGCGCAGGTGTCCGCATGGGTGGAGAAACACCTAAACAGTTTCTTTCCCTTGAGGGTGTACCGATTGTGGTCCACACCCTCAGGAGGTTTAATGAGGCGGATGCGATTGACCAAATCTACCTGGGCTTGCGGCCTGAGGATATGGATCGCGCTCGCTCCGTAATTGAGAGGGAACGCTTCCGGAAGCCGGTCCGGCTTGTTCCCGGAGGGGCGACCCGGCAGCAGACAGTTGCCCTTGCCCTTGGAGAGGCGCCACCGACCACGAAAATCGTCGTGGTTCACGACGCAGTACGTCCTTTCGTTACCCCGGAGATGATCCGGTTGACCGTTGAGGGAGCGCGCAAATCGGGTGCAGCTATCCTTGGAATCCCCAGCGTTGACACCGTCAAGCAGGTGGAGCGGCAGGCCATTCTTGGCACGATTCCGCGCGAGCGCATTGTGCTGGCACAGACGCCGCAAGCTTTCCAATTCGACATCCTGAAAGAGGCCTGCGAACGCGCTGAAGCAGACGGCTATGAAGGAACGGACGAGTCCAGCCTGGTGGAGCGTCTGGGACACACCGTCACCGTGCTGATGGGTTCCGACCGGAACATCAAAATTACCAAGCCCTCCGATTTGCCTCTGGCCCGCCTCTTCATTGCGCAAGACCATGAGCAGGCTGAGCGCCGCGCACGGACAATCCTGTAGTGGCAAGTCCCTGCACCATAACCTCGTGACAACGGTGAATCCATGGCTGGGGAAACGGTGAATATGAGTTCCAGATGTGTCCACCGAATTGGTTTTGGGAATGACGTGCATCGGCTTGCTCCCGGCCGGCAACTGATTCTCGGCGGCATCCACATTCCCTTCGAACGGGGACCCGTGGGGCACTCCGATGGAGACGCGCTGGCTCACGCCGTCTGTGACGCTCTTCTGGGAGCGGCCGCGCTCGGCGACATCGGCCAGCACTTTCCTGACACCTCACCCGAATGGCACAATGCGTCGAGCCTGGTGTTCCTGCGCCACGCCCGGGAACTGCTCGATGCCACCGGCTACCGGATTGTCAACGTCGATTCAACCATCAGTCTGGAACGGCCGAAGCTTGCACCCTTTATTCCCCTCATGAGGGAAAAGGTCGCCGAAGCCCTTGGTCTTATTCCAGCTCAGGTCAGCGTAAAGGCGAAAACCGGCGAGGGTGTTGATGCCGTCGGTGAAGGCAATGCAATCCGCGCCGACGCGATTGCTCTCATCGAGCCTCTTGCTGTGGCAGTCCCGCCACCAGACCGCCAGGGCGGACAAACGTATTCTGTCTAATCCTGACGGCGCGTCTTTTCCGCAGGAAGCCAGCGCCGGCCAAACAGCCGATGAACCGCTTCGGACTCTTACCAAGTCAGGCTAAAATAGCCTTTGCTGAGGGGAAAGCCAGAAAGTGCTGGGGGAAATTCCATGCCGCTGACGATAGTCACGGAAGATTCCAGGTATAAGTGCAACGCCTGCGCTCATCGCAAGCCTGGGATGCGAGTTGGCATTGCTGCGGGCATGCGTCTCCCCGAAGAATTCTGAAAGACCTTCGCCATCCTGCACCGGAGCTGTAAACAAGATTTTCAGGGAACGGGTTCGATACCTGGTCGGGCTCAGGGCGACAGCAGCATTTTCGCACGGCTTGCGCAGCAGCGAAATGACAAGCGGCAAGAAGGATCGATAACATTATGCTACAGAGAAATCTGGGAGCCTTATCCCAAACCACCTTCGATCTGGTCATCATCGGCGGCGGCATCAACGGAGCTACGACCGCGCGCGAAGCTGCTTTGCGCGGCATGAAGGTTGCGCTGGTCGAAGCCCGGGATTTTGCGAGCGGAACCTCAAGCCGTTCCTCCAAGCTGATTCACGGCGGCCTGCGCTATCTGGAACAAATGGAGTTTCGGCTGGTCCATGAATCGCGCCGCGAGCGGCGCCTGCTCCGTAAATTCGCCCCTCACCTGGCGCAACCCTTGCCTTTTCTTCTGCCCATCTACTATGGCGATCCCTATTCTCCGTTGAAGATCCGGCTGGGGCTCAGCATTTATGACCTGCTCGGGAATCTGGGATCTGCCGATCGGCATCAGATGCTCAGCCGGGATGAGCTTCTCCGCCGCGTCCCGACGCTTCAACCCGATGGGCTGCGCGTGGGCGCGCTATATTACGACTCGGAAACTGACGATGCGCGGCTCACCCTTGAAAACATCGTGGGTGCGGCAGAGCACGGAGCCGTGATAGCAAATTATGCACAAATCCGCAGTCTCGCATTAAAGACGCGAAAAACTGCTGGCAACCCCAGAGTGGTTACAGCCGAACTGGAGGACCAGCGAACCGGCAAGCGATATGAAGTCTCATCGCGATTCTGGGTCAACGCTACCGGCCCGTGGGTGGACCACCTCCGAGCTTTCCTGCCGGGATATGACAACTCAAAGACCGTCCGGCTGACCAAGGGCACGCACATCGTCATTCCGCCGGTCGCTGGCGAATTTGCCCTCTTCGCGGCCATCCTGCCCGGCAAGCGAATCTTTGTGATGGCTCCCTGGCATCGTCACGCCCTGCTTGGTACTACAGACACGGACTACACCGCCGACCCAAGCCAAGTGCAGCCGGACCAGAAGGACATTGAATATCTGCTGCAGGCGATCAATCGCGTTCTTCGCAAGCCTCTCCAGACGAGCGACGTGATCGGCGCCTTCGCGGGTCTGAGGGCGCTGGCCATCCAGCCCGGAGCAAGCCCCTCAGAAAATACTCGCGAGTACCGCTTCCATCAAGATCCCTGGGCCGAAAATTTCGTTACGGTCTGTGGCGGCAAACTCACCACAGCCCGTTCACTCGGAGAAAGACTGGTCGACCTTGTGGTGGCCAATCTGCCCGGCAGCTCTCCGGCGCCGTGGGCAAGCCACCCGACCCGAAAAGCGCCTCTTCCCGGCGGCCACACGGACGACTTCGAAGTTTTCTTGAAGGAAGCGCCAGCGGACGCAGTGCGCCTGTTCGATGTTCCGCAAGCCGCGGCCGAGCACATCGTGCGTACCTATGGAACCCGCTGGCAGCAGGTGCTGGAGCCGATTCGATCAGATCGCAAGCTGGCGGAGCCGCTTCCCGGCAGTTCGGAGTGCCTGGGCGCGGAAGTCGTATTTGCAATCGAGCACGAAATGGCCCTTGAGCTTGATGACTTTTTCCTGCGCCGCTCCGGGCTCAATTGGTTTGCGGCGTACGCGCTTCGCGAGGCGGTGCCGGTCGTAGCGCAGATTTTTGCCGAGCGCCTGGGATGGGACAAGGCACAGCAGGAGGCTTCCGTCAAAAACTTTCAAGACTCAGGGTACTTTACCTTCGAACAGGCACCTTTGACCCGCTCGGAAGAGTCGTTCGGCTGAAAGCTTCGGGGCTTAGGTTAAACTAAATGTCCCTGCTGCAATTTTGAATATCGATCTTTTTTGCGAGAGAGTTTGTGAAGAAGGAAGCCAGAAAATATGTGATCTTCGGGCGCGTGCAAGGCGTGGGGTTCCGCTTCTTTGCCGAGAACTGGGCGCATCGCCTGGGCCTCTCAGGGTACGTCAAGAACTGCGCCGACGGAACCGTAGAAGCTTATGCGGTTGGAGACGCGGCCGCTCTGGAAGAATTCAAAGACCATCTAGAGGAAGGGCCACGCAGCGCGCGGGTAGACAGGATTCAGGAATTCGAGGAGCAAGTGAACGGCAGTTATAAGCGTTTTGTAATTGAAAGTGACTGGTAAGCTCATCATTAGACAGAGGAGACATTGCGTGGAAAATCTCAAGGCTCTGATACGCGAAGTCCCAGACTTTCCAAAACCGGGAATTCTGTTTTACGACATAACGACCCTGCTAAAGGATCCGGTCGGATTGCACTGGGCTGTGGATTCGCTGGCCAATCATTACATCGGGCAGGTGATAGACCGGGTGGTTGGGATCGAGGCGCGAGGATTTATCTTTGCGCCCATGGTCGCCTATCGCCTGAACGCCGGGTTCGTTCCCGTGCGCAAACCCAAAAAGCTTCCTGCTGAGACCGCGCGCGTCGAGTACAGCCTGGAGTACGGGAAAGATGCGCTGGAGGTTCATCGCGACGCCATCAGCGAAGGGCAGCAGGTGCTGATCATCGACGACCTGCTGGCAACCGGCGGCACCGCCGCGGCCGTCGCTCAACTGGTGGAATCACTCGGAGGGAAAGTGGCGGGGATGGGATTCCTTATTGAACTCGAATTTCTGAAGGGAAAAGAAAAACTCTCAAAGTATAATCTACATTCAGTTCTGAAGTATTAACAGAGTGAAAAGGGGTGCCGGCGCGTGGCCGCGCACCCCGCGCCAACTCACTGGGCTATTAATCCTTCTGACTCTCCTCAGGAGGTTGCACAGCCCCAAGAACCGCATCCAGGAAATAGCTTTCCGGCAAAGCCCCTTCAAAGGCCTGCTCAGCATTTATCACTGTCTTGGGTACAGCCTGGACGCGATAGAGGGTGACAAGGTCAGGGAATTCGGTAGCTTCAATACAGTCAGCCGTAACTTGGTCGCTCTCCATTGCAAACTGGTGAGCCAGGCGCACCGCCCGAGGGCAGTGTGGTCACGTGGGAGTGACAAAAACCTCAAGATGAATCGGCTGGCTTACGCGGGCAAGCCTTTCTTTGCTCTCGGCTGCGAGTGTGGATTCGCCTTTTGAAACATCAAGGATTGCATCGAGCAGGGTCGAAAACTCATAGCCGGCGGGCATCCCGTAGTATCGGATTCCATAGTCCTTCCCATTGCGGATCACCGTCGCGGGAACCTTGTCGACACCGTACTCAGCCACCTTCTCTTTATCAAGGATAAAGTCGTAGACCTCGAGAGAAAGCTGGTCGGACAAGCCGGCTAGTTCCTCTAGCACCTGCCGCGTTTCCCGCCCGTACTCCAGGTTGAGTTCCTGCGTAAAGTGGATAATCTTTACAGGAGTCGCCATTTCGGCAAGCCGGCGGCGGATTTCAGCAGCGTCTTCGTCACGGAGTAGTCCCATCTGCGATCCTTCCCTGCTCTCTGCGGTTAACCAGCAGAGTTCTGTTTGAGATGATTATAAATGGAGATGGCGGCAAGCCGAACACGCTTTTCCCCCGCTCCCGATTCATTCGATGCCGTCCGGGAAGCACAAGTTCCGGGGAAAATTCTTCAATCCCTCAACTCGACAATCGTTGCGCCCCCCCCGCCTTCGCTTTGCGATGCAAGATAGAACTTTTCGACATGCGGGTGGGAAGCAAACATTTCGTGAAGATTCTTGCGCAGGATTCCCTTCCCGAATCCGTGGATCACGCGCAGTCTCGCGCGCCCGGCGACGTAAGCATGATCCAGAAGCTCATCCACCCTTGCGAGCGCTTCCTCCGCCGTGTTACCGATCACATTGATTTCATTCGGCACTTCGTTGGTAGCGGATTCAACTCGCATGCCCAGGCGCCCGCTGGCCGCAGGAGCCTGCTGCGCGGGCTCGGATTTTCGCGCCCAAATTTGCGCTTCGTCTTTGGCGATTCGCAGGCGCAGATTCCCCACCTGCACCTGAATCTGCTCGTCGTCGAGAATGTCGGTGACGGTCCCTGGCGAGGAAAGGTTCGGAACCCGGACCTGATCGCCAACGGCAATCGGCGCTTCAGGAGTGACCTGGCGGGCTGGTATCGGTTCGGCCAGAGCGTTCAGGACTTGCGCGTTCCACTCGTCCCTTGCCTCCTGTTTCAGAGCGACAACTTTGCGTTCAACCCCCTTGGGCAACCGGGGCTTTTCAACCCGTGCCCGCAACTCAGCCAGCACATCATCCCAGTGCCTTTCCATTGCCCGCAGAGTGTCTTCAAGGCGGGCGTCAAGTTCTTTCAATTTCGCGTGGCGCTCCTGCTCGAACTTCGCTTCCCGCTCCGCCGCCCGCTCCTGAAGTTTCTTCTCCTCGGCCTGCAGATTCGCCAGTCGCGATTCATAGAGCGCCCGCTGCTCGTGGAGCGACTGGAGCAGCGCTGCAGCCTCGGCCTCTTCTGCCCCGATCAGTTCCCGAGCCTTATTAAGGATGTCTTCTGGCAATCCCAGGCGGGCGGCGATATCCACGGCGCTGGACTTTCCGGGCAGGCCCACCAGCAGCCGGTAAGTGGGTTGCAGCGTTTCCTCATCAAACTCCGTCGCAGCGTTCTCAGCTTCCGGCGTCTCGCTGCCATAGGCTTTCAGCCGTCCGTGGTGTGTGGTCACGAACGTCAGCGCGCGCGACTTGCGAAATCGCTCGAGAATCGCAATCGCCAGCGCTGCGCCCTCGCCGGGTTCGGTGCTCGATCCCAGCTCGTCCAGCAGAACCAGATCGTCCGGCCCAACAACCTCGACCATGTTGCGAATGCTCGTGATGTGGGCCGAAAAGGTGCTCAAATTCGCCTGAATGGATTGCTGGTCGCCGATGTCGGCCAGGACCCGGCGAAACAGCGGCAAGCGGGCCTCGCCAGCAGCAACCGGCAGCCCGGCCTGTGCCATCAGGGCGGCGATCCCGACGGTTTTGAGGGCCACAGTCTTGCCGCCGGCATTCGGCCCGCTGATCACCATAAGGCTTTTGGGCTCCTGTAAAGCGATCCTGAGGGGCACAGATTTCCTGCCGTCTTTTCGAAGACTCTTCTCGAGCAAGGGATGGCGAATGTCGCTGAGAACGATTCCCCGCCCGTCGCTGAGCCGGGGAATACAACAATCGTAGGCTCTGGCAAATTCCGCCTTGGCAAAAACCATGTCCAGTTCGGCGAGGATCGATGCCGAGGTCAGGAGGTCCGCAAAGCGCGCGCGAAGTTTTTCAGTGAACTCGCCCAGGATTCTCTGCGTTTCGGCGTATTCACGGTCCTCGAGTTCAACCAGTTCATTGTTCAGAGGCACTGTCTCGAGCGGTTCGAGGAATACGGTCGCTCCCGAAGAGCTGGCGCCATGAATCACGCCCGGAACGTGTCGCTTTTCTTCCGCGCGAATGGGGATAACCAGCCGCTCATTGCGCAGCATCACGAC
Organism: Acidobacteriota bacterium; assembly: GCA_021828225.1. The sequence continues at coordinate 8,040 of JAKASH010000002.1, forward strand.
GGCATCCTGCAACACCTTGTCTCGACTCAACCGGTGCAGGAGACTCTCAAGCGTCTTCTGGATTTGCTGCCGGAGCCGCTCGATGGCACGGCGAATCCGGCCAAGTTCCGCGCTGGCGGAAGAATCAAGATGGCCGTCTGGATGGATCTTACCCTCCAGTTCGGAAAGAAGTAAACGGAAGTCGGGCAATCCCGCGGCCAGGTGTACGAGATGAGGGAAGGAATCTCCGTCAAAACTCTTCCTGAGTTCCTGAGACTTTCGCATCACTGCGAGAACGGTCAATATTTCGCGCGCGGTGCACGTCACTCCTTGAACATGGAGGCGTTCAAGAATGGGGCCGGGATCCTCTAATCCACCCAGCGAGGGACGCGACCCATCTCGGAGATACTCCCCGGCCTCTCGCACACGCTCCAGGCTGACCCTGATGACATTCAGATCGTGGTGCGGAGAAAGAGCCTCAACCGAGCTGTGGCTGATCGGCCCCGACAGGAATTCCCGCAAGAGGTCCTTGACCGCCTCAAACTCGAGGACGCGGCAGGAAAAATGATCGGACATTGCTGAGGGGAAATTCAGGTTACTCATTGCAAGAGGGCTGCAAACGCCGATGCCGACGAAGCCCAGTCTAAAACTCTTTTTTCAGCTGCGTGACAGCCTCTTCTACAGTATGAACCATCGTCACAATTTCCATGGCAGGTATTTTGACTTTGTTTGACCGCAAGGCCAACTTGGTCTCCTGCTCCAAGCATTCAATCACAGGTTGCCAGTAAGGAACCATCACAACCAGCGGTCTGCGGCCGCCCACGGATTTCAACAACGATGATTTGTTCATCATTTCCCACGCCACGGCCAGTTCAGCCAAAGTCCCTGTCCCGCCGGGCAGGACGACGTAAGCGTCACCGCGTTCGATCAACGTCATCAGCCGTTCCATGAACGAACGTGTTCGGACCTCTTCGCTGATCCAGCGGTTCGCGGTAGCCGTCCAGACATCGCAAGTTACACCGATCGTGTGGCCGCCGGCCTCCCTGGCGCCGCGGGCTGAGGCTTCCATCAGCCCACCGTATCCGCCGTTGCAGATTGCATAGCCTGCCTCGGCCAGCAGACTTCCCAGGCGCTGCGCTTCCTCGTAAGCCTCTGTACCTTCGCCCGGAATCGAACTGCCAAAAATCGTGATTGTTTTCATGAAAGCGTGACCCTGCCTCGCCTCCGTCTCAGAAAGTTCGAAATCGCAGCGCAGTTGCCAATGCCGCTATCGCCCGGCAGCATATTGCCGATAGATCTGCAGAGCAATCCGGTCAACAACGTCCGTTGCCTGCGCCCAGTGCAGAGGCTGATGGTTCCCGATAATCACAAACGCGATCTGGCGTCGCCCCGGAAGATCCATGTAGCCGGAAAGTGCGTTCACGTGGTCCATAGAACCAGTCTTTGCATGGATGCGCCCTTGCAGCGCAGTACCTCGAAATTGGTCCGCAAGCGTCCCATCGATTCCGGCCACAGGCAATGCGTCATAAAACGGCTGAAAATAGGATGCGCGTGCCATAAAAACCAGTAGTCTGCTCAAAGCGTCAGGCGTAACCAGAGTATCGCGAGAAAGGCCACACCCGTCTGCGAATTGAACTTCATCAGGCGAAATCCCGATCTTACGGGCAAAACTGTTGAGAATGTCCAGTCCGTTTTCGACACTTCCTTCATTGTCCAGAACATGAGCCATCGTGCGCAAGAGCATTTCGGCGTGCAGGTTCTGGCTGACTTTCAATGTGACCTTGATGTCCTGGCTCAGAGGCAAGGAATCATGTTCGGCCAGGACAACCCGGTGTTCTGATTTCCGGACAGCCGTTCGCTCGGCTGCTTCTTCCGGAGTAAGCTCCCTGACCACGACTTGACCATCCACCTTCACTCCACGCTGCTCAAGCAGCTTGCGGAACATCTCTCCGATATAAAGCGGCGGGTTCTGAATGGAAATACCTTCATCCACGCCGTTGGAATGCACGGGCACGTGACCCCAGACATCCAGTTTCATGGAGCCCGGCAGGCGGTCGATTTCCACTTTAGCAGGATCTCGCGACGATGTTGTTTCGACGTCGTCATCAATCTTGTAGTAGCCGTCGCCCGGTTCGAGCTGGATGTCCGCCTTCTCTCCCACTACCGCCGCGGGCCTGACTTCGAGCTTGAGTGTGTTATCGTTGAAAGCCAGGGCCGTAATGGGGGCGCCATAATCCCATACCAGGTCATCGACGGCCCATCCAGTTCCGTAAGGCTGGTCCACGTAGTAAGTGTCATCCGCATAAAGATTACCGGTGACTTCCCGGACGCCTTTGGCGACAACCTCGTTGGCAAGTTTCTCGAAGTCCCGGTCGGCAGGGAGCCGAACCTCTGTTTTCAAATGATAAGGCAGAACGCGGCTGCCGAGATTCGGATCGCCCCGCCCGACCAGAACAAGATTGGGCACACGGCCTTCCGCATCCGGAGGCGCCGAACTCTCGACGGTGGTTCGAAAGATGAAATCGGGTCCCAGCGTACTCAGCGCCGCGGAAGTGGTAAACAGCTTCATATTCGAGGCCGGCAGGAAAAGGTGATGCGAGTTCCGCGCGTAGAGCACCTCGCCACTGGGTAGCCGGACAACTTCGATGCCCCAGAATCCCATCCGCGCGGGAGACCCGCGAAGGATGGCATCGATGCGTTGCGCAAGTGAACTGTGACGCCTTGCGGCGTGCGTTGCCGGCGGAAACAGTGTCGCACAGGCAATCAGAAGAGAAAAAGCCAGCAATCTGCGGAAGCATTGGGGAGAACGTGAGCGCACGGCAGAAGAAGATCGGTTGAGATGCGGGATCCGTGCAGCCGCCATCAGTTCCGGCACCTGCATGCGAGACTAAGTTGATGGAGGGTCGATATCAGCATGAGAGCCACCGCGCCACATCCTTGGCAAAGTAAGTCAGAATCATGTCAGCGCCGGCCCTTCGAATGGAGAGCAGCGTTTCCATAACAATGCGTTTCCGATCGACCCAGCCGGCGCGGGCGGCAGCCTCAATCAAGGAAAATTCACCGCTTACCTGATAGGCTGCAACCGGAACGTCGAACGCCTGCCGCGCAAGGGCAATGATATCCAGATAGGCGAGCGCGGGCTTAACCATGATGATGTCCGCACCTTCTTCGATATCAAGAGCGATCTCGCGCATGGCCTCTCGTTGATTCGCCGGGTCCATCTGGTAGGACCTTCGGTCTCCGAATTTAGGAGCCGAGTCCGCGGCCTCTCGGAACGGCCCGTAAAAAGCGGAAGCATACTTGGCGGAATAAGCCAGGATAGGAATTCCGCCAAAATCGTGCTCATCGAGCTCTTCCCGGATCCAGCCCACACGGCCGTCCATCATGTCCGATGGAGCCACAATGTCGGCTCCAGCCTGCGCCTGGGTCAAAGCTGTTTTCCCCAACAGCTCCAAAGTGGAGTCATTATCTACTTCGCCGTCCTTAATCAGGCCGCAATGCCCGTGGCTGGTATATTCGTCCAGGCACAGGTCACAAATCACCAGCAAATCCGGCAAGCTCTTTTTGATGCTTCTGACCGCGCGCTGCACGATACCGTCCGGGTCGTAAGCCCCCGAGCCAACTTCGTCCTTGGTCTCGGGAATTCCGAAAAGGATGACCGCAGAAATACCGAGGTCGTAGACGGTCTTGCACTCTTCAACCAGCAGGTCCACGGACCAGCGGTAGTTTCCCGGCATCGAGCTGATTTCGTCCTTGACGTTTGAGCCCGGGCACACAAAAAGAGGATAAATCAGGGATCGCGTTGATAGCCGCGTCTCCTGGATAAGGTTGCGGATGGCCTCTGTCCGGCGCAAACGCCGGGGGCGATGAATTGGGAAAGCCATGATCGTTCTCCTCTAGTCTATCAGGTCAAGACCCGGGGGTTCCACGCTGGTTCATTACAAAGGATGTCAAATTACAGTGACACAGTTGGCTGTAGCTCCGGTGTCCCCACCGGCGCATTTCGGCTTTGCGGACAGCGCCGCTACAAAAATGCTGTCACTATAATTTGCACTCCTCCTTAAGCCTGGCCGGCGCGCTTCCTGGCGTCCCGGTCTGAAAGTCCTCAATACAACCGGTCGTTCTGCCGGAAGTTTCCAAAAGTGCCCACATTTGCCAGCGATACGGCGACGCGGAATTCATTCTCCTGGCGGATTGGACCCAGCGCAAATCTTCTGTATTCAACGTTGACTGCAAAACAGGAAAAATGATATCCGACCTGTCCGACCAACTGGTGGGCAACTCCCGTTACAAAGTTGTAGTCGACACCGAAGGCCCCGCTCAAACCATTATGATCCATGCTTCCATAGGTCCCCACCAGGCGCAACAGGTTGTACGATGGGATTTCGGAAAGCGGGGTAGTCGGCAGGATCGGCGTCAATTGGGCGGCCGTGCGGCTGATGAAAAAATCCGTCAGCGAGACTCCCATCAGCCCCCGATGCACATCGGAAGTGATACCGGCGTTCAGCACGCCTCCGCCATTGGGACTGAAATCCGCTCGCAGCTCGGTGTCGTAGTTCGAAGACGGCGCCAGCTTCAGCACCGAGACCAGTGGCGAGAGGTTCCGTCCCTGCGCAAAAGCAAAACCCGTCAGAGCCGAAGTCGGCTGCCACACAATGTCCTTGCCCGGCTGAAGGGCGCCCCCAAAAGTCGGATCAAAGTAGTAGATCTGCGAAAGGCGCAGCGAAAGGAGCTCACGGGCCTGCGGAATCGGTTCTCCGCTGGGAACGTCTTTGCGGACCAGGATCGCGTTAGTCAGCGAATACTCAATTTGATTCGTTTCGGCCAGGGTGTCGAGGCTGTCAAAACGCACGACATCCATGATGTCCTGCGGATCAGTGGCCTGAACCACGCTGTATTGGATGTCCGGCTCGATGACGTGCTTAATAAGATAGCCGTGGTAAGGATGGGCAAAGACCTTTTCAAACGATGGAGGCCGGATGTCCAAAGAAAAATCGCCCAAGAAACGATTAAGACCGCTCCGGTCCGGTTTGAGACTGGTGCCGTAACTTGTTAACCAGAAACCTCCCGACGGGGTCACATGAAAGTGCCACAAAGGTTTCAGGCGCAAGGTAAATTCCGGATGAACGTTGAAGCGATCGGAAAAATTAGGGGTGCTGAAATCCGGCTGTGTCCGCGCCACTGCGCCGGCGGAAGTATCAAATGAGAAATAAAGAGGCGAATGCCCCACCTGCTTGTCCATGCCTGAAAAGGAGAAGCTGGGTGTGTGGCGAATGGTGATGGAATTCGCTGAGCCGCCCGTCGTTGACAGAAAGTCCTGGTAGCGCGAGACATAGAAATTCATGCTGTAGGCGTTGAAATTCTTGGTCAGAAAGCCCATCTGGCGCGCTTCCGAGCTGACAGCCTGTGTAAAGTTATTGGCAAACGTCTCGCGGAAGGCGAGCGAACTTGCGTAATCAACGTTCACCACGCCCCGAAAGCCTCCCCACAAATGATCCGCGTAGCCGCTCGCCTTAATGCTTTCACCGGGCGCCGCCAGTTGCGGAGCGCCCGGGCTCCCTTTATCGTCAATGCCAAAGGCACTCACATCGAGGCTGCTGTCGGCGCTGGGACGCGCCCGGAATTCGGCGCTGCCGGCCAGGCCCCGGACGCTGTAATTCACGGCTCCCAGGGTAAGGTCCGCGCTGCGGTTGATGGCCCAATAGAAGCCGTCGCCGAAGGTGAATCCCTTCTGCGAGGAATTGCCGATGGTGGGCAGCAAAAAACCGCTCTGCCGGGGCCGCGGGGCAATCGAGTCCACAAGAACCGGAGCATAAATAATGGGCACGCGAAGAAAACGGAAGACGTTATTGTGAGCCACGACTTTGTCGCCAACTTTCACGTGGGCGTGGCCGGTGCTGATGGACCATCCGCTCCGCTCGCACTGGCAGGTGGTCACGCGGCCGTTTGTAATCTCGTAGGTTAGCTCGTTCAGCCTCTGCACGATCTTGGCCTGCACGTAAAAGGGACTCTCGGTCTGCACCACGCCGTGGCGGCGTTTAAGTCGCGGACGCACATACCCTCGGCCATTAAGGAACCATCCCTTCCCGGTAGCAACATTGTAGTGAAGCTCATTCGCCTGCAGGTGAGCCGTAGGGTCGCTATAAGTGACGTGGCCCTTCGCGACCACTTCGTTGGTCAGTTCGTTATACGAAGCCTCATCGGCGGTGACGGTCATCTCCTTGTAAGTCACCACCACATGTCCGCGCGCGTAATAGATATTGCCGTTTTTTCCTTGTGAGTCGGCGTGGATGGTAACACTGGAGCCCTGATCTTGCAGCCCTAGAGGAAAGGACGGCAAAGACTGTCCAAACACCTCAAGCGCCAGCGTGAAAAAAACCACGCTGAGGGGAATTGCCAGTCGAAATCGGAATCCTGTTCGCCGGCTGGATGGACAACTGAGAAAACCCATAAGATTTATCGAAGCTGGTATTCTACTCGCAAAAGCTTTGTCAAAGCACTCGAATTTGCTAAGATAAAGCGGGAATTGTGTTAGATGCGGGATGGGGGTTTGCAGTCGCGGTGAAATGCCCAAAGTGCGGTTCCGTCAGCCTTCCGGGACTTGAGCAGTGTGAGAAGTGCGGTCATCGTTTCACCCAAGTAAGCGATCAGGCTTACGGGATCCCGTCTTTGTTTCAACAGACGCCCGCAGACACGAAGGCTCCTGCAACTCTGGACTTTGAATCGGATGACAATCCTATGGAAATTGGCGAGCCAGAGGGTCGTGGCTTGCCGATCGAGTCGGAACGGGAAACCGGGTTCGCAAGCTCCGTCGAGCCGGCGAAAGACCAGCCGGACGCAAAGCCATCTCCGGGATTTCCAGCCTGGCAGTCAGAGCTTGCCGAACGCGTGCAGGAGTACCGTCAGCGGCGAGCCAGTATTGGCAAGAGCGCAAAAACCGGCCACGAGACGCTCGATTTAGACTTTGGATCCCCTATGTCCAAGCCTGAAGAAGCCCGGCCCAATGTCATCGAGTTCCCTGCCGCGGAGGAATCGGAGCCCCGCTCCGAATTCGTCCCTAAAGTGCGCTCTGATCCCCGTTCTCCTGTTCTGGAAAACCTGGAATTAGCACCCGAATATAAAGACCGTGAGGTCGAACCCAAAGCCAGGGCAAAGACGAAGTATCCTGCCGAGACAGGTCCCCTGGAGATCGAACTCGGGCCGCCTCCGGGCGCTTCCTCCGAGGGCATCGAGGAAGCCGAGAACTCCGGGATACCGATCGCACCCCTTGGCATGCGTTTCGCCGCCGGCATCATTGATACCCTGGTCTTGCTCTTTGGAGCAGCCATTTTCGGGCTGATTTTCTGGAAAACCGGCGGGCACTTTTCTCTTCAACCCTTGGAACTGGCCGTGGCAGGCGTGATAGGTGTATTTTTCTTTTTCCTGTACTTTGGCGGCTGCACGGCCATTGCCTCAGCCACGCCGGGATTGATCTGGGTCGGGCTCGAGGTTCGCACCTTCGAAGGCGATCCTCCCAAGCTTGCCGAGTCCTTCTGGCGCGCTTTTGGCTACCTCGTTTCGATGTCAGCCTTAATGCTGGGATTTATCTGGGCGGTCGTCGACGCCGACGGGCTGACCTGGCACGACCGGATGTCCAGAACCTTTCTCACACCCGCAAACCGCCAATAGGGCCTTGCCTATTACATTCTCGTCAGGACCCACTAGCCAATTCTGTCCTGCAGCCAACTGGAGCCTCCTGGCCGCCGCCTGCCGAGCGGCTTTCTAATCCTCCAGCAGGAGGCGGGCATAGACCTGGGGATCGACATTTCCGCCGCTCACAATGCAGCAGACAGTGCGCTCGGCAAATGTGTCGGGCTCTGTCAGCATGGCCCCAATTCCCAATGCCCCGGTCGGTTCCACTTTCAGATTTGCGAGACCAAACAGAACCCGTAACCCCTCCGCGATCTGCTGCTCAGGCACTTCCACGATCCTGGTCAGGCCGGACCGGAGGATTTCCCAGTTGCGGTCGCCGAGGCTGAGCGTCCGGGCGCCGTCGGCAATGGTATCGGGTTCGTTTTCGTTCGATACAATCCGGCCTTCACGCAGCGACCGTGCCGCATCGTTTGCCAGCAACGGCTCCGCTCCAATCACCGGGATGGATTTCTTGGCTCTTCGAAGGCCCTCTATGATTCCCGAAGCCAGTCCCCCTCCGCCCACGGGCACAACAACATTATCGAAGTCGTATTCCAGCGCGGCCAATTCCATTCCCAGGCTGCTGTTCCCTTCAATCACGAAAGGATCGTCATAAGGGCTCGCGACGTACGCTGCAGGATGCTCTTTTGCCAGCTCCCAAACCCGATCCCAGCGGGATTTTACCTGCAAATCGACCAGGTCGACCGTCCCTCCGAAATCCCGCACGGCTTCCATCTTGACCCTCGCCGAAGTCGAGGGCATCACCACGATGCAGGACTTATGCAGCAACTGGCACGCATACGCCAACGCCTGCCCGAAATTCCCGGAGGAAGCGGTGAGAAACAGCTCTGCCGGAGCCCGCTTCACCACGTTGTAGGCCGCACGGAATTTGAAGCTGCCGGTGTGCTGAAAAGTCTCGCTGGCCAGAATGATCCTGGCGCCCAGGGCGCTGTCAAGCCGGTTTGATTCGATGACCGTAGTCCTGCGAATAGCCATGTCTAACGATTCCCATGCTTCTTCATCTCTTTTCAAAGGGCACTCCTCATTGGTAGCTGGTCCCGTGCCCGGTTCAGCCGCCGGAACGGCTTAAGACCACCCTTTTGACCTAGTTTTTGACACAGGATCTCAATTTTCGCCAAACGAAACAGAATACGTGTCCGTTCGGAATGTCGCAACGCTTTTTCCGCCCGGCGGATGTTGCACCGACGTTCCCACCGGACACTTCGACGCTGAGAACAGCGCCGCCACAAAAAACGGGGCAACGACAATTTGCAATCCTCCGTGGACCGCAATCCGGGTTTAAACTGTATCCAGGGGGATGGAAATGAGCAAGGGCCGGTTTCTCAATCAAAAACTCGGCAAGCGGACGGACAGGAAATCGCAATTGCTGAAGGCGCGCCTCCAGGCCCAGCGGCCGCCCAAGCGATCGAAGATCAAAAACGTGCCTGCCGGTCCAAAACAGCCTTCGCTGTGAGTGCTACTTTTCTTTCCCGGTCGACTCGTTGACACAGCCACCCGATAAACGCTAAAATAGCTTGTTTTCTGTCAACAACAACGAGGTGCGTGTATATGTATGCAATCATTCGCACGGGTGGCAAGCAGTACAAGGTCTCGCCGGGAGACGTCATCCGGGTAGAAAAACTTCCGGGAACGGTGGGGTCCGGCGTGGAGTTCAACCACGTGTTTGCCGTGCGCAAGAAGGATCTGGTGGTGGGTGCGCCGCTGGTGGAAAACGCCAAGGTGACGGCGACCATTGTCGCAAACGACCGCGCCGCCAAGATCCGCGTCCTGAAATACAAGCGCAAGAAGCAGTATCGAAAGACAACCGGCCACCGGCAGTCTTACAGCGCAGTCAAGATCAACGAGATTGTCGCGCCTTAATCGCAAGGCTCGGGGCACAACCACAGACGAGGTATTTTTATGGCACACAAAAAAGGTTTAGGCAGTTCAAGAAACGGCCGGGACTCCAACGCCCAGAGGCTTGGTGTCAAGCGCTTTGACGGGCAGTTGGTCAGCGGCGGGTCGATCCTGGTTCGACAGCGCGGGACCCCGCTCAAGCCTGGAGACAACGTGGGAATCGGCAAGGACGACACGCTTTATGCCAAGGTTTCCGGCGTGGTCAAGTTTGAAGACAAGGGCCATGCGGGCCGTTTTGTAAGTATTCTGATCCCGTCAGCAAGCTGAATCCTGCGCGCGGTGGGCGAATCGATCCTGCAGCACCTTCACCGCGGTTCTTATTTCAGGCATCGCCAAGCGACTCTGAGCGCCGAAATCAATCATAGCCTGAGAACCGGGCGAAGGGTATTCTTGTCCCTGGTGCCGTGTAAGGTTCCCTGATGTTTGTCGACGAAGCCAGAATCCATGTCGCGGCGGGTGGCGGCGGAAACGGCTGTGTTGCTTTCCGGCGGGAGAAGTATGTCCCGCGCGGCGGTCCCAGCGGCGGCGACGGGGGCGACGGAGGCAGCATCTACCTGGAATCGACCGAGCACCTCAACACCCTGCTGAAGTTCCGCTTCAACAAGGAATTCCGCGCGCGCCGCGCCGGGCACGGCGAGGGCTCCAACCGTCATGGCAAGGACAGCGAAGACCTGGTGATCCAGGTCCCGGCCGGTACCGTGGTTTATGACGCCGCAACCGGAGACAAGCTGGTTGACTTTGACGTTCCGGGGAAACGTTTTCTGGCTGCGCAGGGTGGCCGCGGCGGCCGCGGCAATGCCCGCTTTGCCACAGCCACGAACCAGGCTCCGCGAAGGGCCGAGCCGGGAACGCCCGGCGAAGAGCGCGACTTAAGGCTGGAACTGAAGCTCCTGGCAGACGTGGGCCTGGTGGGATTTCCGAACGTCGGCAAATCGACCCTTATTTCACGGGTTAGCGCCGCCCGCCCTCGGATTGCCGACTATCCTTTCACCACGCTTGAGCCTTCCCTGGGTGTGGTGGCTGTCGACGAGGAGAACTCCTTTGTCATGGCGGACATTCCGGGACTCATTGAAGGGGCTCACCAGGGCCGGGGCCTGGGCGACCGCTTCCTCAAGCACGTGGAACGGACGCGACTGCTGCTTCACATGGTGGACGTGGCCGAGTTTGTTGACCGCGACCCCGTCGAGGACTATTCCGTGATCCTCAAGGAACTGGAGAGTTTCAACCCGGTAGTTGCCAAAAAGCCGATGCTGATGGTAGCTTCTCGTGTGGATGCCGCCGGCGACGGGTACCGCCTGTTTGCGCTTCGCGAGTTTTGCCAGAAACTGCAGCGCCCGCTTTACGAGATTTCTTCCGTAACCGGAGAAGGACTCGAGGAGCTGAAGCGCGCGGCGTGGGCCAGGCTTCAGGAGATCCCTCGGCCCAGTCTTCCCGAGGACCCCGGTTCCGAGATTTGAGAGCTGCAATCTGAGATTTGAAATTTGTGATTTGAAATTTGGCCAACGACCAGCAGGACTGACGATCGAGTGAGAATTGCGATTTTTGGTGGAACCTTCGACCCGATTCACTCCGGCCACGTGCAGGCGGCAAAAGCGGCTGCAAGAAAGTTTTGCCTGAACAGGATTCTATTCATCCCAACCGGGCACCCGCCCCACAAGACTTCAAACGGCCTCACCGATTTCCATCACCGTTTTGCGATGGTCGCGCTGGCCTGCGCGGAAGATCCCCGGTTCGTTCCTTCGCTGCTGGAATCGCCGGATTTGCACCCCGGACCCCACTATTCCATTGACACCGTGCGGCGCGTGAGACGCATGCTCAAGCCCGATGACAGCCTGTACTTCCTGATCGGCATCGACGCCTGGCTTGATCTGCCCCACTGGAAGCAGTTTCGCCGCTTGCTGGGTCTCGCGGACTTTATCGTGGTGTCGCGGCCGGGCTTTGACAACCGTGAAATCGAAAACGTAGTGCCGCGGGATTTGCTCAATCAGAGGCAGCCCAGGGCAGGCTCGCGCCAGAGCCGCTTGCGCCACACCACCCTGCACATCCTGCGCGATGTCGAGGTCCCGGTGGCCTCGCGCGACTTGCGCCGGGCCATTCAGCAGAAACAGAGTGTTGCAGGTTTGGTGCCTCTTCAAGTCGAACAATATATACTTAAAGAAGGGCTGTACAGCTCGGTAAACCATTTGCGTGGAGGAAAATGACGGCTAACTTGCGTGAAGCGATTCGTGCCGCTCAGGACCGGAAAGCGGTCAACCTGACTGTGCTGGAGGTCGGCGATATCTGCTCTTTTACGGACTACTTCCTGATCTGCAGCGGCACTTCAACCCGCCACACGCGGGCCATTTCGGACGCGATTCACGAGCAACTCAAAAAGAAGTCGGACCTGACCCCCTCGCACCTGGAAGGTTACTCCCAGTCCGAGTGGATTCTGATGGACTATTTCAATTTCGTGGTCCACATTTTTGTGGAGCGGGCGCGCGACTTTTACGATCTGGAACGGCTCTGGAAATCGGCCCAGCGGGTTCCTGTCCCCAAGGGCTGAAGGGCCGCCCGTTAGACCGGCGTCCGGACAGCAGCGTGACCCGCGGCAACTGATCGGCAGGCTTCATGCGCATTCGAGTATTCTGGGAAGGCAAAACGAAGGACCCGCACCTGCGTGCGCTGGTAGCCGAATACACGAATCGCATCGCCAAATTTACTGACATTGTCATTGAAGAGCTTTCTGAAGCAAGGAAGCCTAAAAGCAAGATATCGGACAAAGTGTCACCTGCCGAAGCGCGCATGATCGAGAAGATGGGTGACAGCACCCGGGTTTTCCTGGACCCGCAGGGCGTCGAGTGGACCTCCAAGGAATTTGCCATGTGGCTGGGCGACCAGGGTGTGCATGGTACGCGCGAGATTGCTTTTGTGGTGGGCGGAGCGGACGGTTTTTCTCCCGCTTTCCGGGAGGAAGCCAACATCCTTCTCTCGCTCTCTCGCATGACCCTGACGCATGACTGGACGCGCGCCATGCTGCTGGAACAGATCTACCGGGGATTTACAATCCTGCGAGGCTTTCCTTACGCCCGCTGAACTTTAACGCAGAGAAAGGGAAATCGTATTGCCTGAAGTCAGAAAAGGACTGATCATCGTCTTTACCGGCCCCGGCAAGGGGAAAACCACGGCAGCTCTCGGCACGGCTTTTCGGGCGGTCGGCCAGGGGCTCAAGGTATTGATGGTACAATTCATCAAGGGTTCCTGGCACTATGGCGAGTTGGATACCAGCCAGATGCTCGGTGAAGACAGGATTAAGATATTGCCGATGGGACGAGGATTCGTCAAAGTCGGCGTGGAGAAGCCGGACCCCGAAGACGTCCGCATGGTCGAGGAAGCCTGGCAGTTCGCGAGCCAGGCCATCACAAGCGGCGAATACGATCTGGTTATCCTGGACGAAATCAATTATGCGATCAGTTACAAGATGCTCGATCCCGAAAAAGTCGTAGAGGTCCTGAAGCGGAAGCCGGAAATGGTCCACGTGATCCTGACAGGGCGGAACGCTCACCCTTCGATTGTTGAGTGCGCCGACCTGGTGACGGAAATGCGCGAAGTGAAGCACCCTTATCAGAAGGGCATCCTCGCCCAGCGGGGCATTGAATACTGAAGTTGGCGCCCCGCCGGATGAATCCTGGCGAAAGTCACGCAGGGGAATCAGGTTTTTATGGCTTGGTTTCGAAAAGAAAAAAAACCGCTTGAAACGGCCCCGCAGGAGAAGCGCGCCCAGACCGAAGGCTTGTGGACCAAGTGCGACTCCTGCAAACGGATTCTCTGGAAAAAAGACCTCGAGCAGAACCTGCTCTGCTGCCCCAAGTGTAACCATCATTTCAAAATGAGCTCTGCGGCTCGCCTGGCCATGCTATTTGACGACGGCAAATACACCGAGCACGACTGCGGCATGACATCCCCTGACCCTCTGGAATTTATCGACAGGAAAAGCTATCGCGATCGCCTGAAGGCTGCGGAAATCGTGACGGGCATGAAGGATGCTGTCCGCGTTGGAGAGGGAAACCTGGACAAAAAGCCGGTAATCGTCTGCGCCATGGAATTCCAGTTCATCGGTGGAAGCATGGGTGCCGTGGTGGGAGAAAAGATCACGCGCGCCGTCGATCGTTGCATTGAAAAGAAGCTGCCCCTGGTGGTCATTTCCTGTTCGGGCGGCGCTCGCATGATGGAAGGCGCCATCAGC
>JAKASH010000483.1 GCA_021828225.1 Acidobacteriota bacterium
AACGTTGCAACAGCTCCTGGGACACAAGACCCTGCAGATGGTGGTGAGATATACTCACCTTTCTCAATCGCATGAACTGGCGGCCGTAGAACGGTTATGCGAGACTAGAGAAGCAACCGGCACCAGCCCTGAAGTGCCCTCTGACACTGAAGAGACGAGACCCAATTAAGTCTTTCTCTTCCAATCGGTTATCTTACGTTTCGGGCCTGTAGCTCAACGGTCAGAGCAGAGGACTCATAATCCTTTGGTTGGGGGTTCAAATCCCTCCGGGCCCACCAAAACCGATTCGGACTCCTCGAGTGTTTGCGTGCACTCGAACGCTGACGACAGGAAGCCGTGCGATCCGTTGCTCTTCCTACTCCATCGAATAGCCTACGACGGCGGTTGCAAGGGAAGCTGCAGCCACGCAAGTCCGATGTCCCTTCCCATGTTGTTGCTCAGAGTCGTTGTAGACGCGTCATACAGCAGGGCGAGCCGATTCTGAACTTTCACCACAGATGGCATTCCGATGCATCGCGCGCTCCAGGGGCAATTCGTACGATCCAAAACAACCGCTCGCTTCTCGGCATCCCACGTTTCCAGATTCTTACTCCAATAGACCCAGATGCTGTCGGTGTACTCTCCGCCATCGTCGATGCCAATATGGTTTGTGAAAAGAAACCAGGTGCTATTGGATGGTTCAAAATAAAGCGCCGAGTTTTCAACCTGCTGATCCGGCGGCAAGATCGGCTCGGGGTCGAGCTGCCACGCTCCATCTAAATCCTTTGTCCGAGCGATCGAAAGAGTCCTCTTCAGTCGCTTGCCGTGATAGGCCGCGGCGCTGAAAAACATAAGATATTCCTGCCCCTGTTGGACGATCTGGCCGGGGCTGGCCGTATCCGCATAGTAGGTTCCCGGCTTGGTTCGGAACGGAACTACATTCTTCTGCTTTATCCACGGCCCGTCCGGGTGTCTGCTCCTGGCGGCGAGAGTGAAATAGGGAACCGCTGGGATCCTATTGGGCGGTGGAGTTGTGGTTCGTGATCCGACATAAAACATGTGCCACCACGGGCTGTCGAATACCGTCCATGGTGAAGTAGCGGTACCTGCATCGTCTTCACCCGGCGCGCCCAGGCTGAGCACCGGGCCCTTCAGGTTCCAATGGTGCAAATCGGTACTTGTTGCCAGACAAGCCCGCCAACCGGTGGAACCAGCCCCATCGTAATACAGGTAGTAGGTGCCACTCGCCTGGAAGCAGATTGCTTCACGCGCTCCAAGATAATCGCATCGATTAGGCCCATTTCCGTGCCGAATGATCGGGGCCGCATCGAATGCATTGAGACGAAGCGTAGCTACGGGCCGGCCGTCTGGATACGATTTGCGTATGGATTTGCTGCTCCACATGGATTCTGCGTCTGTCCCGGCAACGCACATGCTGGGCGAGGAAAGAGCGCAGGCAGCTAAAGCCTGAACGAAGATTCTCCTGGACGTCACAATGTTGGGCCTTTCTTACAATCGATCAGTTGCGAGCATACGATGTCCCAGACATTTTCCCAACGACTCCACCCACCGTCCGCGAAGGAGAACTTTTCTTACGGGGATCTTGTGGGCACGCAACGTGTTCAAGCCCGGCTACGAGCCTTGCCGGTCACGCGCGGAACCAGTTCGGCGGAATGCGCAAGGATGAAGCGGCGAAAGGCTCCTGCATTGCCAGTCGGCTCCGGGCCTGTAGGATACGCCAGAGAGAACATACGCGACAATCGAAGCTCCTTCACGTGCGCAAGCCGAAGCGTGCCGAGAGCAAGTTGGTTACGCACGGCCCAGCGGGATACGAAGGTGACGCCCAGGCCCGCTTCCACGGCACTGAGCAAACCCTCGGTTGAATCGAGTTCCATCGTCGTCTTCATGTCCTTCTTTTTGAGGCCGGCCTTGGCGAACGCGCCTTCGACGACGCGGCGCGATCCCGAGCCGAATTCACGCATTAACAAAGGCGCTCCCTTGAGCGCGCTCACTTCTATCTCGAGATCGGCCCATTCATGGCTGGCTGGAACGACCAGAACCATCTGATCCTCCATGAAAGGTTCAATGTGAACATCCTTGCGCAACCCCGGGCCTTCAATCATCGCCAGTTGAATGCTGCGGCTGGCGAGAGCGGCAAGGATTTCATCCGTATTGCCGCTCATCGCCGTCAGTTCCACGCGAGGATTCTCGCGAAGGAATGCGGCAACAAGATTCGGCAGGAGATATTGTCCGATGGTTTGCGATGCCCCCAGCGCAAGCTTTCCCGCCTGCTGGCCACCCGTGCTGGCCACCACCTCGTAGGCTTCGTCGGAGATTGCTTTCAATTTCTTTGCATACGTCAGCAGAGATTTTCCCGCGGGAGTCAGGGTTATGCGGCCGCCGGTCCGGTCGAACAGTGGAATCCCATACTCATCCTCAAGGGTCTTGATTTGCTGCGTGATGGCAGGTTGCGTCAGGAAAAGTTCTTCCGCGGCGCGACTGAAGTTGAGGTGTTGCGCGACGATTCGGAAAATCTTGAGCCGGAAATTCTCCATCCCTATTTCGTCTCAGTTTGGTGTTGTCAGATTCGCCAAAGGTTGTGGGTGCCCTTGCCTCGGCAACAGGCCTGCTTCACGATTGTCGCAGAACGGCGCGAATCAGGCCCATCGCGCCAGAGGTTCGCGGCGACTGCGGGTATAAGGAAGAGGAATCCGCGATAAGAACTTCCTCTTGGACTCGCACGGTCATCCCTAAGAGACTAGAAGCTGGAGGAATTTTGAATCCGAAGACAATCTTTTTTCTGGGGCTGATTCTGAGCGCCACAGGAGTGGTGTCTCCAGCGTTCGCATTGCTGGCAGGGATTGCTTACGGTTTCAGTTTCCCTCATCCCTATCAGCTGGATAGCAGAAATTTGTCGCACTTTTTATTGCAGGCGGCGGTCGTCGCACTTGGTTTCGGGATGAACCTGCGCCAGGTGATTCATGCCGGCCGGGCGGGATTTTTCTACACGGCGATCAGCATTTCCGTCGCAATGCTTCTTGGCTGGGGTCTGGGACGCCTGCTGGGCGTAACCAAGAAGGCATCGTTTCTAATCACGGCTGGGACCGCAATTTGCGGCGGAAGCGCCATTGCCGCGATCTCCTCGATTACCAGGCCCGATGAAGAAGAAATGGCGATGGCGATGGGGACGGTTTTCGTACTCAACTCCGTGGCGCTTTTGCTGTTCCCGGCTGTTGGCTTTGCTTTGCACATGAGCCAAACGCAGTTCGGACTCTGGGCTGCGCTGGCCATTCACGATACCAGTTCGGTCGTCGGCGCCGCGGCGAAATACGGCGCTCAGGCATTGCAAATCGGGACAACAGTGAAGCTGGCGAGGGCCCTGTGGATCATACCCGTCTCGATGATTACGGCGTATGTTGCCAAAAGCAAAACACGTGTCCAGTGGCCTTGGTTTATTCTGCTGTTCTGCCTGGCCGCCGTGGCCAAGACCTATCTTCCGGTTGGTGCAAGGCTCTATCCAGTGTTGAGTCATCTCGGCCAGCTTGGACTTACGGTCGTTCTGTTTCTGATTGGGACTGGGTTGTCGAAAAACACGCTGCACAGGGTCGGCATTCGTCCATTTCTGCAGGGCGTTTGCTTGTGGGCGATCATTGCCGTCTCCTCCCTGCTTGCGATCCGCGCGGGATGGATTACGCTCTAACGCATCCTCACTGTTATTGGGATGCGTGGATCGTTCTATCCCACCTTAGCTTCGCCGGGACACCAACTACGGGTTCTCGACATCGACCCACCGCCGCGAGCGATGGCTCTTCAACTCAGCATCCATCA
>JAKASH010000484.1 GCA_021828225.1 Acidobacteriota bacterium
AAGTTCTCATTCCACCGGCTTCAAAAACTCCTCGCCCGGCCAGCCATCGCCCTTCCGCTCTCGCTCACCGCGCTCGTCCTCCAGGCCAACGCGGCCGTGCTGCAGTCATCACCGTGGGAGAACGCAGTCAATGCACTGCAAGTCTCCTTTACCGGCCCGATTGCGCGTGGCCTGAGCCTCGTGGCTGTCGTGGTCGGTGGGCTGATGTTCGCCTACGGTGAGGGCCAGTCGAAGCGCACCATGGCCGGAATCATTTTCGGTGTTGGCATGGCGCTGGCCGCGGTCAATTTCGTTGCCTGGCTGTTCCCCGGTGCTTAGCAATGGAGCCTCGCGTCAATCGCGTGTACCGCTCAATCAACCGGCCACTGACCATCTGGGGCGTGGAACGAGGGCTTTTCTTCCTCACGCTCATGACTGGCGTCGGCCTGTTCAATTTCTTTGGCAATCTTTTCGCCGGTGTGATCGGCTTTGCCGTCCTTTGGGCGTTGGCGGCGTGGACGACGAAAAACGATCCCCAGATGTTGCGCATCCTGCTCAATTCCTCGCGGGCGCGCGCCCGCTACGACGCCGCCAAATTCGAACCGCCGCACGTCCGGGTAGTCAATCATGTTTAGCCTGAACCGAATCATCCGGGATTTTAGCGAGTCCGGCGCACTCAACGCCCACGTGAGCCTGTACGGCTTCTGGGACGGCGCAATGTTGTTGACCAAAGCCGGTGACCTTGGCCTTGCCATCAAGGTTGCCGGCGTGGATTACGAATGCCTCGACTCCGCCGCGCGCGACTACACCACCAAGCGGCTTGAAACCGCGCTGCGTCTGTTCGATTCTAGCTTCCGCATCTACCAAGTGGTCTTCAAACAGAACCGGCCGGAGATTCCCTGGCCGGAGCACCCGGACCCGGTTGTAAGCGTTGACCTCACGCATCGCAAGCGGATGTTCGAGGCAAAAGCCGCACAACTCTTTGAGATCGAGATTTACTTCGTCTTCCTGTACGAAGGGTTCCGCTATCGGACCGGGCTGCTGCACGCTCTCGGCAAACTGTCCCAGTCGCCGACAAGCACCCTCCGGGAGATCGCCGCCCTTTACTCCCAAGGTGCCCAGACGACACTGATCCGGGAGCAGATCGAGACTGCGGCCGAGATCCTGCGCAACCGCGTTCGGCTATTTCTGCAGAACACGGACGATTTTCTGGGCGCCGAGCTGCTCGATGCGGACAGCACGTTCCGGCTCTTTCATCGCCTACTGAACGTTGATCCGGACAAGCGCGCAATCGGCGCACTCCACGACAGCCGCTACCTCGACTTTCAGTTGTGCGATTCAGACCTTGAATGCCATCGTGACCACCTGCGGCTGGGCGATTCGCTGCTGCGCGTGCTGACGCTCAAGCAGCCGGCGAGCCAGACGTTCCCGGTCATCTTGCGCAAGCTGCTGGAAGTCCGGGCGAACTTCCATGCCGTCAGCGAGTGGCGGGTCGAGCCGCCCACCAAGACGCGCAAGGACCTCCAGTCGAAGCGGCGGCATTATCACAACAGCAAGACTTCCATCCTAAGCCACCTCAACACCGCCGACCAGAAGTACGAGCCCGACCTGCTGGTGGACGACTCCAAAGAAGCCCTGATCGCCGAGCTTGGCCAGTGCTTGACGGCAATCGAGATGGCTGGCACCCGGTTCGGTGAGTTCTCGCTGACGCTGGTCGTGCATGGCCGCGACCTGGCCGCCATCGAGCGCGCCGAGGGCGAATTGATGAAGGCATTCAGCGCCTATGACGGCACGCTGTTTGCCGAACGCTACAACCTGCTCAATGCCTTTCTTGCGACTATCCCCGGCAACCGGGCTTTCAACCTGCGCAGGTTCCACATCACCGACGCCAACTACGCCGACCTGTCGTTCCTGTTTACGATCCACACCGGAGAGAAGACCAACGCCCACCTGAAGCGCGAGTACCTGGCAGTTCTTGAAACCACCCAAGCCACGCCGTATTTCTTTAACCTTCACCACGCCGATATCGCGCACACGTTTATGGTCGGTATGACCGGATCGGGCAAATCCTTCGCCTTGAACTTCCTGATCCAGAGCCTTCAGAAGTACGACCCCTACACCTTCATCTTTGATCTGGGCGGCAGCTTCCGCTCGATGACACGGATGCACGGCGGCAAACACGTCGAAATCGGCTATCAGGCGCTCGAAGGCCGGCAGGTGCGGATCAACCCGTTCTGCCTGCCGCCGGACCCTGACAACTTCCAGTTCCAGTACTCGCTAATCCGCCTGCTGGCGGAAGGCTCAGCCGCCCTGCCGTTGACGCCAGAGGAGGAACGCGAGCTTTACCTCGCCATCGAGAACATCTACAGCCTGCCTGCGCCCAATCGGACGCTCACCAGCCTCGCCCGCATTGTTCCACGAACGCTCGCGGACCGGCTACGCAAGTGGGTCACTGGTGGCCCCTACGCATTTGTCTTCGACAACCCCCAGGACACGCTCAGCTTCAGCCGCTTTCAGTGTTTCAACTTCGAGGGCATGGATTCCTACCCCGAAGTGCTGGAGCCGCTGCTGTTCTACGTACTGCATCGCGCCAACCGGACGCTTGCGGACCCGAAAATGTCTACCGTCTTCAAGGCGTTCGTCATGGACGAGGCCTGGCTGTTTTTCCGCAATGCGACCGTTCGGGCCTACATTGTCGAGGCCCTCAAGACGTGGCGCAAGAAGAACGCGGCGATGATCCTCGCCACCCAATCGCTCGATGAGCTTCGCAAGTCCGAGATTCTTGACGTTGTGATCGAAAGCTGTGCCACCAAGCTTTTCCTGGCCAACCCCGATCTTGACCACGAGCTCTACCGCAAGGTGTTCCACCTGAATGGCACCGAAATGGCGGCTATTGCCGACCTGGTGCCCAAGCGCCAGTTGCTCGTGAAGCGGCCCACGCTGGCCAAGGTAGTGAATCTGGAGGTGGACCGCGCCAGCTACTGGCTGTTCACCAACGATCCGTTCGAAAACAAGCGCCGCGACGAGGCGATTGCCAAGCACGGCTTTGAGAGGGCGTTTGAGGTATTGGCCCAGTCATAACCCCGGAGGTATCCATATGCACCGAACACGACTCGTTGTCATCATCGCCAGTCTTGCCGTAGCGGCTATGGCGCAAAAGGGGTTCAAGACGCCCGCCACTCCGGCGGCAGCGGTAATGCCGGCCAAGGCGAGAATCGTGAAGTACTTTCCGAATGATATCGTTCCGATCCGGGCGAAGTTGCGCTACACGACGATGATCGTTTTGCCACCCGACGAGAAGATCCTCGATTTTGTCACCGGCGACAAGGACTACTGGATCATCAACGGCGTGGGGAACTTCTGCTTCCTGCATCCGGCAAAAGCCGGCATCTCCAGCAACCTGAACCTGATCACCGACAAGGGCAACGTCTACTCGTTCACGCTCCAGGAAGTTTCGAACATCCCCCATGCCGAGCCCGACCTCAAGGTCATCATCCGGCCCAGCAACGAGAACTCCATCGTTGCCGTGAACCAAAACGCAGGGCTGGCGCCAATCTCGGAGGTAAACGCCTACCGGGCGGAAGCACAGGCGGCCCGCACCCAGGCGGAGAAAGACGAGAAGCAGTTCCGCAGCGAGTATGCGCTCCAGATCCGCTTCGACTACGACTTTCCTAAGAACAAGCGGCCGTTCGACGTTCAGGCCATCTGGCAGGACGGAAGATTCACCTACATCCGTTCTTCAGCAGCGGAGAAACCGGCGCTTTACGAGCGCAAGGATGGCAAGCCGAGCCTGGTGAGCTTCCAACTGTAGAATGGTGTCTACATCGC